>VBCP01000472.1 GCA_005888925.1 Betaproteobacteria bacterium
GCCGCCCGGCGTGCCGAAGCACATGAAAGGCTTGCCGTCGCGCATGGCGATGGCCGGGCTCGGCGTGAGCCGCGGGCGCTTGCCCGGCGCGACCTCAGCAGGGTGGCCGGCGGCGAGCCGCGACTGCTGGCCGCGCGAGGAGATCGCCATGCCGATGCCGGGAATCACCGGCGTGTCGTAACTCGTGTCCGAGAGCGTGGCCGAGTAGGCGTTGCCGTGACGGTCCATCACCGCCGCATAAATCGTGTCGGGCGCCATGGCGGTCGCGCCGCGCGAGGCTGGTGGCGCAGTGTGGTGGTGAACACGATTTCCGAGAGGATCGCCGGGCTGCGGCATGCCGCCTAGTGCGCGCCGCGGGTCGAGGCGCGCGCGCTGGCGCGCCGCGTAGTCGTCCGAGAGCAGCGCCGCGGTCGGCACCTGCACGAACTTCGGGTCGCCGACATAGGCCTCGCGGTCGCTGAAGGCGAGATCGAGCGCCTGCGCGACGCGGTGGATGTACTCCGGCGTGTTGTGCCCCAGGCGGGCGAAGTCCGTGTCCTCGAGGATCTTCAGCGTCTCGAGCAGCGTCACCCCCTGGCACCAGACGTCGCAGGAATGCACCTCATGGCCGCGCCAGCCGATCGTGATGGGTGCTTCGACCGGCACATCGAAGCCGGCGAAGTCTGCGGCGGTCATGAATCCGCCGTGCTCGGCATGGTAGGCGGCCACCGCGTGCGCCACCGGGCCGCGGTAGAAGAAGTCGTGCGCGGCGCGCAAGCGCCCGTCGCGGTCGCCACGCGCCGAGCGCTCCGCCTCGATCATCCCGGCGATGCTGCGTGGCCGCGCGCTTTCGGGCCAGCGCCGGTACTTCTCGGCACCGTCGGCGACGCTGTTGACGAGGAACGGGTAGACGGCAAAGCCGTCGCGCGCGAGCTCCAGCGCCGGGGTCGCGGCCTGCTCGAAAGAGATCGTGCCGTAGCGGCGCAGCGCCTCGATGTGCGTCGCGGGGGCGGCGGGCACGACGGTGCGCAGCAAGCCTTCCGGCACGTTCTTCCCGTCCCCCGCCGCGACGAGCCGCGCGAGGTCCGTCGCCGCCGGCCAGTAGCCGAGCCCGGCGAGCGAGACGACGCGGCCCTCCTTCTCCATGTACACCAGCGTGGGCGCGACGCCGGCAAAGCTCACGATGTCCGGCTGCACCACCGCGAGCGCCATCGCCGCGGTGACGCCCGCGTCGACCGCGTTGCCGCCTGCATCCAGCACACGCATGGCGGCGAGCGTAGCGAGGTAGTGACCGGTAGACACGGCGTGGCGGCTGCCCATCAGCGTTGGCCGCAGGCTCGCGGCCGCGGTCGTCATTGCGGGCTTGCGTGGTTTCATTCGAATTTCCTGGAAGCGTCGATCATAATCGCGAACCATAGACAAGAGTCTGCGCTTGCCCGAAACATCCGCTCATACGCCCATGATGCAGCAGTACCTGCGGATCAAGGGCGAGCATCCGGACATCCTGGTGTTCTACCGGATGGGCGACTTCTACGAGCTCTTCTACGACGATGCCGAGAAGGGCGCGCGCCTGCTCGACATCACGCTCACCTCCCGCGGCGTGTCCGCCGGCACCCCGGTGAAGATGGCCGGCGTGCCGGTGCATTCGGTGGAGCAGTACCTCGCCAAGCTGGTCAAGCTGGGCGAATCGGTCGCCATCTGCGAGCAGATCGGCGATGTCGCGACCGCCAAGGGGCCGGTCGACCGGCAGGTCACCCGCATCGTCACGCCCGGGACGCTCACTGACTCTTCGCTCCTCGAGGACAAGGCCGACAACATCCTGCTCGCGCTCACGCGCGACAAGTCGACCATCGGCCTCGCCTGGCTCTCGCTCGCGGGGGGCACGCTGCGTGTCGCCGAAATTGCGCCGCAGGCACTGAACAATGAGCTCCGGCGCATCGCTCCGGCTGAAGTTCTGGTCGCCGACGGCGTCGTGCTCGACGGATATTTCCTCACCCGCCTGCCGGCGTGGCACTTCGACATCGAGAGCGGCAAGCGCCGCCTTTTGAAACAGCTCGCCAGCGCCAGCCTCGCGGGTTACGGCTGCGAGGACCTGACGCTCGCGATCGGCGCCTGCGGCGCGCTGCTCGACTACGCCGGCAAGACGCAAGGCCAGGCGCTCGCGCATGTGACGGCGGTGACCGCCGAGCGCGCCGGCGAATACGTGCGCCTCGACGCGGCTACCCGCCGCAACCTCGAGCTCACCGAAACGCTGCGCGGCGAGCCCGCCCCGACCCTTTTCTCGCTGCTCGACGACTGCGCCACCGGCATGGGCAGCCGCCTGCTGCGGCACTGGCTGCACCACCCACTGCGCGACCGCGAGGTGTTGAAGCGCCGCCATGAGGTCGTCGCTTGCCTGCTCGACACGGCAGGCGATATACATAAAGTGCTGCGCGGCTTCTCGGATGTCGAGCGCATCACCGCCCGCGTCGCGCTGAAGA
>VBCP01000473.1 GCA_005888925.1 Betaproteobacteria bacterium
GATCGGCACGAAGAGCACCCCGCCGCCCACGCCGGCGAGCACTGCCACGATGCCGATCGCGAAGGTGACCGCGAAGAGCGCGATCGGCCAGAGCCACCAGTCCATCATGAGCGCGCGTAATACGCGCGGAGGATCTCGAGCACCTCGGGCCGGGAGAATTCCGGCGGCACCGGGTGGCCTTCGGCGAGCCACTTGCGCAGCTGCGTCCCCGAGACCTGCAGCTGGTCGGCCTCGCCGTGCGGGCAGGTGCGGCTCGAGGCCATGTCGCCGCAGCGGTAGCACCAGAAGGTGACGCCCATCTTGAGCGGCCGGATCTCGAGCGCCTCCTGCGGGATCTCGTCGAAGATGCGGTGCGCGTCGAACGGCCCGTAGTAATTGCCGACCCCGGCGTGATCGCGCCCGACGATCAGGTGCGAGCAGCCGTAGTTCTGGCGAAAGAGGGCGTGCAGCAGCGCCTCGCGCGGCCCGGCATAGCGCATGTCGAGGGGATAGCCCGCCTGCACCACCGTGCCGGCGCGGAAGTACTTCTCGATCAGCGCGGCGATCGCGCGCGTGCGCACCTCGGCCGGGATGTCGCCGGCCTTGAGATGGCCGAGCAGCGAGTGCACCAGCACGCCGTCGCACACCTCGATCGCCACCTTGGCGAGGTACTCGTGCGAGCGGTGCATCGGATTGCGCGTCTGGAACGCCGCGACCCTCGACCAGCCGAGGCGCTCGAACTTGGCGCGGGTCTCCGCCGGCGTCATGAAGAGCGCGCCGTATTTCGCTTTGAAGCCGCCGTCGGAGAGCACGCGTACCGGTCCGGCGAGGTTCACGCTCTGCTGCTGCAGCACCATGCCGACGCCGGGATGTTCAGGATCCGTGGTGCGGAACACGCAGCCGCATTCGCGCGCCTTGTCGACCGTGTACTTCTCGGTCACCTTCATGGTGGCGAGCGGCGCGCCGTCCGCCGGGTCGGTGAGCGCGACCTCGGCGCCGAGCTTCACCGAATCGTCGTCCGTGGAAAGCGTGATCGGGATTGGCCAGAACAGGCCCTGCGCGGTGCGCAGCGACTCGCACACGCGCAGCCAGTCGTCGCGCCCCATGAAGCCCTCGAGCGGCGTGAAGCCGCCGATGCCGAGCATGATCAGGTCGCCTTTTTCGCGCGACGTGATGCGCACCTGCGGCAGGCTTTGCGCGCGCCGGCGCTCCTCCGCGAGCTCTCCGGTCGGGACCTGCAGGGGCCGCAGGCCGCGCCCCCCGTGCGGCGATACCAGGCCGGCCATAGTGGCCGCTACGCTACCAAATAAATCAGCTGCATGAAGGCGCGATATCCGGCGGCGGCATGACGATGCGCCCTTGGGGATCGCGCTCCAGCCTGGCGCAGGTCTCGCGATAGCTCGCCGGCAGGAGCGGCGCCAGCGCCGGCAGGCACGCGAGCTCGAGCGCCGGCAGGTATTCGCACTGCAGGTGCTCGACCAGGGTCGCGCCATGGCGGCTGAAATTGGGGCCGACGAACAAGCCCTGCTGCCCGAGGCCGACCACGGCTTCGGACACGCCGAGCGTGCCGCCGAGATGCGAGGTGCTGACGAAGGGCTCGGCGAACCGGATTCTCAGCCGCGAGCCGCCGACCACGCTCGCCCAACGCTTCTCGGTGCCGAGCGCGGCAAGGCCGAAATTTCCGGGATGCTGCAGCGTGTTGGGGCCGCAGCGGCTGAACATCTCGCGCGCGAGCGAGGCGAGCCTCGCCTGCACCTCGGGCGCGAGCGGCACGTCCTTGCCGCCGAGGCGCAGCGACGCATCCTGTGCGCATGCCGATCCTGCTGTGATCAGCACGAGAACAAGGAGCGATCTCATTCGCCGCCGGGCAAGGGGAACGCGCTGAACGTGTCCGGCTCGCGCACCGCCGGCGCGCGGGCGAGGTGGCGCGGCGTGAGCTCGGCGTAGGTGGTGACGCCGAGCAGGCCCAGGCAGATGCGGATTTCCTCTTCCAGGATCTCGAGCGCGCGCACCAGTCCCGGCGGTCTTCGCTCCGAGCGCGATCGCTTTCACCACATCGCTGCCGCGCATGAAGCCGCCGTCGACCCATACCTCGGCTTTGCTTCCAATCGCTTTGACAATCTCGGGCAGGACGGCCGCCGAGCCCAGGCCGTGATCGAGCTGCCGGCCGCCGTGGTTCGAAACGTAGACCACTTCCACGCCGTGCTGCACGGCGAGCTCGGCATCCTCGGCGGTGGCGATGCCTTTGAGGATGAGCGGCACGTCGTGCTTGTCCTTGAAGCGTTTCACCTGGTCCCACGACAGCCCGGCCTGGAAGCCCGCGCCCTCGATCGCCCGCGCGCGCCACGGCTTGACGAAGCGCCCGAGCAGATCGCGCTCGCGCCGGCTGTACGCCGCGACATCCACCGTGAGGCAGAACGCGCTGAAGCCATGCTCGCGCGCCCGGCGCACCCAGTCGTCGACCCAGGCGTCGTCGCCGCGCACATAGAGCTGGAAGACGCGCAGCGTTTGCGCCGCCGCAGCGGTCGCTTCCAGACCAGGCTGGCATACGGACGAGAGCATCTGCGGCACGCCGAACTGCGCCGCGGCGCGCGCGGCGGTGGCAGCGCCGCCCTCGACGATCAATTCGAGGCCGCCGACGGGGGCGACCATCACGGGCAGCCGCACCGGCTGGCCGAGGAACTTCGCCGTGCTGTCGATTCGGCTGACGTCGCGCAGCACGCGCGGCCGGAACGCGATCTCGTCGAGCGCGCGGCGGTTGCGCAGCACCGTGGTCTCGGTCTCGGCGCCGCCCATGAGATAGCTCCACGGTCCCGGCGGCAGGTTGCGCCGCGCGGCTTGGTAGATTTCCTGGAGGGTCAGAAATTCCTGCGCGAGCGGAGCGTTCATTTGCGCCAATCCTAGCTCGTTTACCATGGCGCCATGCACACGCTCGCCATCGCCGCATTCACGCTTGCTGCCGGCGCGGCCCTTGCGCAGCCGCTCAAATATCCGGAAACGCCGAAGAAGCCGGTGGTCGACAGCTACCACGGCATCCAGGTCGCCGAAGACTATCGGTGGCTCGAGGACGGCAAAGATCCCGCGGTCCGGCAATGGAGCCTCGCGCAGCTCCAGGTCACGCGCGCCTACCTCGACGCACTGCCCCAGCGTGCCGCGCTGAAGGAGAGGTTCGCCGACATCCTCGGTAGCTCGCCGGTGCGGTACTCCGCGTTCCAGCAGACGAGCGGCGGCTTCTTTGCGATGAAGCGGCAGCCACCGAAGAACCAGCCGATGCTCGTGATGATGAAGTCCGCGGGCGACGTGGCGAGCGAGCGCGTCCTGCTCGACCCGAACACCGTCGATGCGAAGGCGACCACGGCGATCGATTTCTTCGCGGCCTCGCTCGACGGGCGCTACGTCGCCGTGTCGCTCTCCGAAAAGGGCAGCGAGGATGGCTCGGCCCATGTGATCGATGCAAGCACCGGCAAGCGCCTGACGGACGTGGTGCCGCGTGTCGCCTATCCCACCGGCGGCGGCAGCATCGCATGGGACGCCGAAGCCACCGGGTTCTACTACACCCGCTATCCGCAGGGCAACGAGCGCCCCAAAGAGGACGCGCACTTCTATCAGCAGGTCTGGTTCCACAAGCTCGGCACGCCCGCGAGCGCCGACACGTACGTGCTCGGCAAGGAGTTTCCCCGCATCGCCGAGACACAGCTCTCCACGACCCGCGACGGCCGCTACCTCCTGGCGAGCGTTGCCAACGGCGACGGCGGCGAGTACGCCTTCTACCTGCGCCGGCCAGACGGCAAATGGAGCAAGGTCGCGGACTTCGCCGACAAGGTGCGCAGCATGTCGCTCGGCTTCGACGGCAGGCTCTATGCGCTGGTGAAAGGCGAAACGCCTCGCGGCCGGATCCTCGCGATGCCGATGGACAATCCGCGGCTCTCGAGCGCCAAAGTGGTGGTTCCCGAGGGTGACGCGGTGATCCAGGCGATCGCGCCCACCGCCACGCGCCTCTATGTCGTCTACCTCGCGGGCGGGCCGAGCGAGATCCGTATGCTGGACCTGGCGAGCGGCACGCTGCGCACGCTGCCTTCCGAGCCGGTGTCGAGCAACTTCATCGGCGAGCGGCTGCGCGGCGACGAGATTCTGGTCGGTAGCTCGAGCTATCTATCGGCGCTCGCCTGGTACCGGTACTCACCCGGCTCCGACAAATTGGAGCGCACGGCGCTCGCCGCGCCATCGAAGGTGAGCTTCGCCGACGCCGAAGTGGTGCGCGAGATGGCGCTGTCGAAGGACGGCACCCGGGTTCCGGTCAACATCATCTTGAAGAAGGGCACGAAGCGCGATGGCTCGAACCCGCTGCTGCTGAGTGGCTACGGCGGCTATGGCATCAGCCTGCAGCCGCGCTTTTCCGAGGGCTGGCGCGTCTGGCTCGACGCCGGCGGCATCTACGCGGTGGCAAACCTGCGCGGCGGCGGCGAGTTTGGCGAGGCCTGGCACCTCGCGGGCAATCTGACCAAGAAGCAGGCGGTGTTCGACGACATGATCGCGGTGGCGCAGCACCTCGTCGAGCGCGGCTATACGGGACCCGAGCGCCTGGCCGCCATCGGCGGCAGCAACGGCGGCCTGCTGATGGGAGCGATCCTCACGCAGCGGCCGGAGCTGTTCCGCGCGATCGTCAGCGCGGTCGGTATCTACGACATGCTGCGCGTCGAGCTCACGCCGAACGGCGCCTTCAACGTCACCGAGTTCGGCACGATAAAGGACCGGGCGCAGTTCGACGCGCTCTACGCCTATTCGCCCTACCACCGCGTCAAGGACGGCACTGCTTATCCGGCAGTGCTGCTCACGTCCGGCGAGAACGACGGGCGTGTCGATCCGTACAATTCGCGCAAGATGGCCGCGCGGCTGCAGGCGGCGAGCTCATCGGCGCGGCCGGTGCTGCTGCGCATGAGCATGGACACGGGACACGGGCAGGGCACGCCGCTCAGGACGCGCGTGGAGGAGGAGGCCGATATCTATGCGTTCCTGATGGCGCAGCTCGGCATGGTGCTGCCGTGACGCATATGCGGCGAATTCTGCTCACTTGCGTGGCGTTGTTGTTTGCGGGTGCTGCAGCGGCGCAGGGCTATCCGAACCGCGCGCTGCGCCTCGTGGTGCCATTCCCGCCGGGCGGCACTTCCGACATCCTGGCGCGCACGATCGGGGCGCGGCTCAGCGAGTCGTTTGGCCAGCCGGTCGTGATCGACAACCGCCCGGGCGCCGGCGGCAACATCGCCGCCGAGCATGTCGCGAAGTCCACCCCCGACGGCTACACGCTGATCATGGGCACGAGCTCGCTCGCCATCAGCCAGAGCCTGTACCGCAAGCTGAATTACGACCTGGTGCGCGATTTCGCGCCGATCACGCAGGCAGTGAACTACGCCAACCTGCTGGTGGTGCATCCTTCGACGGGTTTCTCGAGCATGAACGATCTAGTGGCGGCGGCGCGGGCGAAGCCCGGCGCCCTGAGCTACGGGACCGCGGGCAACGGCACGCCGCCGCACATGACCGGCGAGCTCTTCAAGTCCTATACCGGCGTAGACCTGCAGCACATTCCCTACAAGGGCGGCGCGCCCGCGATCGCCGATCTCATCGCCGGGCAGATTCCCGTCATGTTCGACAACGTGCCGCCCCTCCTGCCGCACGTGCGCTCGGGCAGGATCAAGGCGCTCGCCGTGACCAGCCTTGGCCGCGTCGCCGTATTGCCCGAGGTGCCGTCGTTGCACGAGCTCGGGCTGAAGGAGTTCGACGCGGTCGGCTGGAACGGCCTGCTCGCTCCGGCCGCCACGCCGCGCGACATCGTTTCACGCGTCCACGCCGAGGTGGTCCGCATCCTGCGCTTGCCGGAGGTGCGCGAGAGCCTCACCGCCCAAGGTGCCGACATCGTCGGCAACACGCCGGAGCAATTCGCCGCCTGGATCCGCGTCGAGGTCAAGAAGTGGGCGGAAGTGATTCGCGTCTCCGGGGCGAAGGTCGACTGAGCTATGAAGCTGCACGTTCCGCACCAAGAACGGCCCGATCCTCTCGGTGCCGTACGCCCACGACCTGAACGACTCCTTCGAAGCGGTCTCGCGGCGCACGCCGTCGCAGCTCTACTGCGAGAACCTGGTCGACCAGTTCGACGAGATGCTCGAGGAGTCAGCGGAG
>VBCP01000070.1 GCA_005888925.1 Betaproteobacteria bacterium
AAGAAGGCCCAGAGGTTCGATGCCTCGATGTTGTAGGCGAGCCCGGCGGTCTGCGCGCTCTTGCCGAGCGTCTCCGAGAACGCGAGCACCAGCGCGAGCACCGAGATCAGGAGCGCGACACCCTTGTTGCCGCCGTGATCGCCATGGCCATGGCCGTGACCTGCTGACATGCAATCCCCCTTTTTTGGTTAGCCGCTATCGACCTGGGCCGCTTCCCGGGGCGGCGGACGACCGCTCCCGAACTGCGCCCAGGCGACGCCCGCCATGGTAACGCCGGCCCCGACGATCTTCAGCCAGGTGAACTGCTCGCCGAGCGTGAGCCAGGCGACGACGCCGGCGATCGGCGGCGGCAGGTACATGAGCGGCGCCGAGCGCGCGATGCCGCGCACATGGTTGACCCACGCCCACACCAGCCATCCGCCCACCGACGAGAGCACGATCGCCCAGAAGAGCCCGAACCACACCATCGGCGTGAGGCGGCCGAGGTCCGCCGTGAACATGCTCGGCGCCGTGATGAGGATCATCGGCGGCGCGCCGAAGGCGAGCGTGTACGCGAGCACGATGAGCGGCCCGTAGCGCTCCACCAGCGGGCGCGCCAGCACGGTGTAGAGCGAAAAGAGCGACGCCGCGACGAGCAGGATCAGGTCGCCGTAGCCTGCGTGCAGGACGCCGCCGGCGAATTTATCCGACAGGAACAGGCCGATGCCGGCGCCGGCGACGAGCGTCCCCGCGACCTGGCTCGCGCGCAGCCGCTCGGCGCCGGCGAGCACGAGGATCGCGAGCGTGAAGAGCGGGCCGCTCGTGAGCACCAGCGCCGAGGAGAAGGCGGTCGACAGGCTGATGCCCCAGAACACGATGCCGACGTGCAGCGCATGCCCGATGAGGCCACAGGCGATGAAGCGCGGCAGGTCCTCGCGCTTGGGCCAGGTGCGCGCGATGTGGCGGCGGAACACGAGCAGGAGCAGCAGGAACGCGAGCAGCGGCATCGAGACGAAGCGGATGAAGAGAAATGCCCCGACGCCGAGCGTGTCGAGCAGGTATTTGACGAAGGCGAAGTTCACGCCCCACAGCACCATCGTGAAGAGCGCGGCAACGAGCGACCAGCGGCGGGCGGACAATTAAGAAAAAGCTTAAAAAGGGGTCAGAGCAATTTTTTCGTTACACTCGGCCGGCAGGACCACTGTACCCTCTTTCGCCACCGTGAAATTCGAAACACCACCGCTTGCCCCTTTGGGTGCTCGCGCCGCGGTCCAGGCGCTCGCCGCCTCCAAGATCCGCGAGCTCTACAACGAAGGCCTCGGCCGCAAGGACATCCTCGCCTTCTGGGTCGGCGAGCCCGACGAGCCGACGCCGCAGTTCATCCGCAAGGCGGCGACCGAGTCGATCGCCGCCGGCGAGCTCTTCTATACGCACAACCTCGGCATCCCCGAGCTGCGCGAGGCGCTCGCGGCCTACGTCTCGCGCCTGCACCGCCGGACCGATCCCGGCCAGATCGCCGTGACGAGCGCCGGGGTCAACGCGCTGATGCTTGCTTCGCAGCTGCTGGTCGATCACAGCGACCACGTGGTCGAGGTGGTGCCGCTCTGGCCCAACCTCCAGGAAATCCCGAAGATCCTCGGCGCGCGCGTTACCACGATCGCGCTCGATTTTTCCACCGAGGGATGGACCCTCGACGTTCCTAAGCTGCTCGCGGCACTCAGGCCCGGCACGCGCGTGCTCTATCTCAACTCGCCGAACAACCCGACCGGCTGGACCATCTCGCGCGAGGAGCAGAAGGCGATCCTCGAGCACTGCCGCCGGCACGGCATCTGGATCTTCGCCGATGACGCCTACGAGCGCCTTTACTATGGCCCTCGCGGCGTTGCGCCATCATTCCTGGACGCGATGCAGGACGACGACCGCGTCATCAGCACCAACACCTTCTCCAAGTCCTGGCTGATGACCGGCTGGCGCCTGGGCTGGCTGGTCGTGCCGCCGAGCATCGCCGCGGATCTCGGCAAGCTGATCGAATACAACACCTCCTGCACGCCGATCTTCGTGCAGCGCGCCGGCCTCGCCGCGGTCACGGGAGGCGAGGCGGTCATTTCAAGAAGTCTGCAGCGATTCAGGCGGGCGCGCGATTTCCTCGTCGGCGAATTGCGCAAGCTGCCGAAAGTCCAGGTCGCGCTGCCCGACGGCACGATGTACGTGTTCCTGCGCGTCGAGGGAATGAGCGACAGCCTCGCGTTTTGCAAGCGCATGGTGCGCGAGCACGGACTCGGCCTCGCGCCAGGCGCCGCGTTCGGCCCCGAAGGCGAGGGCTATCTGCGCTGGTGCTTCGCCGCCGAGACGGACAGGCTCGCCGACGGCGTCGCGCGCCTGCGCCGCGCGCTCGCCGATTAGAAAAGCTGTCGCCGAAACTCTGATTTTCTGTAGTGCTCGTGGAAAAGTTGGCGGGCGCGGTGAATATTCAACGCGTCAGCTGTGCGGCACGCCATATCCGCTGGTCCAGCCGCGGTTCTAGATTGTCGCCACGCCTAGCGCGGTGCTCGGCGGCTGACAGGAGAGAACCATGTGGTCCACGAAATTCGCGGCAGCAGCCCTCGCCATTATCGGCTTCGTCCTCATCACCGCCTGCTCGAGGGAGGACGGCGAGGCTTCGCTGGTGCCCGAAGCGCGCGCCGACGCACCCAACGCGAAGGACTTCGGGTGGCGCGCCAACCCCGACTTTTCGGCTAAGCAACAGGACGACGTGCGCGAGTACCACTAACGCCCCAGGCGACGAAGCCCAGGACAAGAGGATGTCCACCCCCTAGAACTGGAACTGCGCGCCGAGCACGAGCTGGCCGACGTCGTCCCTCGGCGCGGGCACGCGATCGTCGCGCAGCTTCGAGTACTGGAACGTCAGGCGCGCATTCGGCCCGCGGATCAGGTAGTTCACGCCTAGGTCGACCTCCTTCGCGGTGGTGCTCGAGAGCGTGCGCTTGAAGCGCTGCCAGCGCAGGAACGGCTGGAATTGGCCCCAGCCGATCGTCTGCGGGATGAGCCACGCGCCGCCGAGCAGCGTCGCCTTGCCGTCGACCTGGCCGCCGACGTTCTCGCCGGCGAGGCAGGCCGGCGCGCCGGGCTCGCCCGAGCCGCAATCGGGCGCGCCGAGGCTGTACTTGTATAAAGCCGCCTCGAAGGTCGGCACGCCGGCGCCCAGCTTCTTCTCCGCCAGGAGATCGACGCTCCACATGCTGAGCTTGCCGGGCGCCGCCGCACTGCCGACGCCGTCCTTCTGCGATTGGCCGGCAAGGCCGACCGTCAGGATGTCCTTCGTGCCGCCGTACCAGCCGCCGGTGTAGTAGGCCGGCGCGGGCTCCGGATCCCAGACGTTGTAGGCAACGCGTCCGGAGTAGAGCATCTTGTCCGACTGGCCCGAGAGCCCGAGCACCTTGTTGTGGCCCTCGAAGGCGCCTAGCGCATAGACGAGCTTGCCGGCGAGCGGCCGACCCCAGACCGTGAGGCCGTTGTCGCGGCCGGCGAAGATGCTCGGATAATTCGACACGACGCCGGGGAACGACCACGGCACCGCGTAGTAGGGCCCGTAGAGGTTCGCCCGGTCGCTCGGCGGCAGCATGCGGCCGATCCAGACGTTGAACTCGGCCATCGGCTCGAACTGCGCGATGCCGTCGAGGAGGCGAACCTTGTCGTCGCCGCCGCGCTCGGTGTTGAGCGTGGCCTTGAACATCTTGGCGTAGCTGCCGCCCAGATACAGCCGCGCGCTCTCCACCGAGAAGTCGTTCGACTTCGAATTCCCGTCGGGCGCGCCGAAATCGCGCCGCGAGTAGCTCGCGCGCAAGCCGAGGCCGGCGTTGAGCGTGACGTCGTCGTTGACCTTGAACTCGGCCGCGCCCGCGCTCAGGCTGCAAGCCAGCATGAGACCGGCAGCCACTGCTCCCTTTGGGTGCATGAATGAACTCCCTTCGTAGTTGGTTTGTTGGAACTGTCTTGAGCCCCATCCCCTAAGAGCAGGTCGCGTGCCAAATTTGCTGCGCCGCACCGCGCTATGACACGGGCCGGCGCCAGGCTTTTTTCATGCACAACCACCGAGCGCAGCACACGTGTATTGCACTGGACGCGCGCTGCTCCACGATCGGGCCTCGCTTTAGTGCGCCGCACCGCGGCTGTGCGCAGAGCCTCTCGCGTCGTTCAGAAAATTCCGCGTCGGAACAGGCGCTTGCCGATTTGCGGCGCTTGGCATGGTCGTTGCGATGCCAAAGCGAAGTCCTTTTCAACTCGGGGAGAGCCAATGAAACGTCGTTTCCTAGTGAAGACTCTCGCGCTCGCCGCA
>VBCP01000074.1 GCA_005888925.1 Betaproteobacteria bacterium
AAGGGCTGAAAGGCGAAGGCGGCATGCCGCAAGACTTCGACATGCGCGCGGTCTCCCCTCAGAAATTGAAAGTTGAAAACTGCAGCGGCATGCTGTTCGGCACCTTCCAGCCCGAGCGCGCCGAGCCGCTGGAGGCGTACCTCGGTGAGTTCGGCACGGGCATCATCAAGCGCTTCCTGTCGCGGCCGATCCGCATTCTTGGCTACTCGCGCCAGCGCATCGCCGGCAACTGGAAGCTCTACGCCGAGAACCTGCGCGACACCTACCACGCCAGCCTGCTGCATGAATTCTTCGTCACCTACGGCGTCGACCGCGCGACGCAGAAGGGCGGCGTGAAGATGGACTCGCGCCACCGCCACAACATGAACCATGCGTACGCCGCGAGCGACTCGCAGGAGGACGCCAAGGCGGCGTATGCCGATACCGCGGCGCGGCTGGATCGCATGCAGTTGCGCGACAGGAAATTGCTGGAGTTCAAGAACGAGTTTCCGGACGGCATGAACCTCGCCGCGCCGACCTTCTTCCCGAACGGGCTGCTCATCCAGATCAACAACACCATCGGCGCCCGCCAGATCCGGCCCAAGGGCGTGGACGCGCACGAGGTGTTCCAGACGCTCTTCGCCTATGCCGACGACGATGAGGCGATGGTCCGCCACCGACTGATCTCGGCCAACCTGGTCGGCCCGGCCGGCTTCGTCAGCATGGAGGACGGCGAGGCGATCGAGGTGATCCAGCGCGCGACCGCCAGCGCGGGCGACAGCTCCGCCGTGGTGGAGATGGGCGGTCGCGGCGCGCTGCGCGACCTCGCGCACCGCGTCACCGAGACGCCGATCCGGGGCTTCTGGTCCTACTGGGCGGAGCTGATGGGCGTCGAGCCGCCGGGCGCGATCAAGTGAAGCCGTTGTACGACCTGATGGCCGAGTACGGCATGGCGCTCGACGAGGACCGGCTCGAGGACTGGGTGGAGCTCTTCGACGAGGCCTGCGACTACCGTGTGGTAACGCGCGAGAACGTCGAGCAGAACCTGCCCAACGTGCTCATGTGGTGCGACAACAAGAACATGCTGCGCGACCGCGTCGAGTCCTACCGCAACGTCAACCTGTACAACCCGCATTACGACCGGCACGTCGTCGGGCCGCTGCGCATCGTCGGCGAAAAGGGCGGCGTCTGGACCTTCGATGCGAGCTACAGCCTGTTCCAGACCGACCTGGAAGGAAACACGCGCATCTTCAGCGTCGGGCGCTATCGCGTCGAAGCTCGTCTTTCAAATGACTCTGCAAAGTTGAAAAGTGTGACGGTCATCGCCGATACCGGCACGGTGCCCTCGCTCCTCGCCACGCCGATCTGAAGGAGCGCTCATAGGCTGAGCTGAGTCAGCGCCTGCATTATCTTCGTCCGCTGTTCGCTGTCCGTCATCGGATAGTTCTCGAGCCAGCGTTTAGCCGCGAATTGCGGCTCAAGGGCTCGAATTTGGTCTGCTTCCCACGCCGCGGAAGATTTGTCTCTTAGTAAAACCTGGAGTGCCGCCATATAAACATGTGTTTCGAGGTACTCGGGATTGCGTTTCAACGCCTCATCCAGGTTGAAACGAGCTTGCTCCAGGTCGCCAAGAAAGAAATACGCGCGGCCCAGCACCAGGAAATAGAGGTACCCCGATCTCGGATTAAGTCGCATCGCGGTCCGCATCAGCGGTATTGTGGCGGCCGGCCGGCCGGCAAACGTCTTGACGCTGGCCATCAACGCGTAGCCATCAGCGAATGATGGGTACAGCGTTAGCGATCTCTCCAGGTACTTCAGCGCTTGTTCGTGTTCACGCCGCTGGGCATGCACGTAGGCAAGCGCCCAATAGGTCTCTGGAACATCGGGGTTGATCTCGCTTGCCGTGCGCGCCAGTTCAAAAGCGCGTTCGAGCGCAGCGGGCCCGTCCGTCGCCCAGCCGTTGCGATAGTCCGCCGCGTAAGTCAGCGCGAGGCCTGAGTACGCGCGAGCAAAAGTCGTATCGAGCTCAATGGCACGCCGAAACATTTGCCGTGCGGTTTCATTTCCCGAGCCCTGCCGAACGAGCAAGGCGGCTTGCCCGCGCTGGTAGTACTCATAAGCTTGGAGGTTGCGTGTATGGCGCTGAGCCATCCGGCGCAGCTCAGCTTCGCTTACTTTCGCCGGCAGCATGCGGACGATCTTCGGGCCGAGCTCATCCTGGATCGCGAAGAGGTCGGTCGAGGCACGATCAAATCGCTCCGACCAGAGCTGCTTTCCGGTGTCTCGCTCTGCAAGATAAACCTGCAGGCGCAGACGTCCCTCGACCCGCTGGACCGTTCCGGAAACGAGATAACGAGCCTCGGCCTGATTCGATGCTTCGCCGCCCGTTCGGCCGTCCATCGGTGAAAAGCCTATGACGGAAAGACCCGATGACTTCGACAGGTCGGTCAGGAGATCCGCCGTTAAGCCTCGTGCCAGCAGCGATTCGTGACCGTCCGCGCCCAGCGCCTGAAACGGCGCGACGGCAAGAGTCGGCAGCTCGGTGGCATCGGCAACGGCATCGGGGTTTCGCGACATTCGATATGCCCGCTCTCCCGAGTTCCACCAAATCCCGCCCGCCACAAGCAGGCCGGCGGCGAGTACGCCCACCGCCATCGTCCAAGCGCGCCGTCGCGGAATGGAGGCGGCCTCGGCCGGTGGCAGTACAGGTGCGACCAGGCGATAGCCTCTCTTCGTGACCGTCTGGATGTAGGTCGGTCGATCTGGATCATCGCCAAGCGCCTTGCGCAGCTTGATGATCACTTGCGTGAGGGAATCGTCGCCTACGACGACGCCCGGCCACACGTCGGATAGCAAGGTTTCGCGGCTCACCACCTGGCCCGGCCGGTTCGCCAGATGGAGAAGGACTGCCATGGCCTTCGGCTCGACTTTTACTGCCTTGCCCGGCGCAGACAGCTGATTCAGGTCGGGCTCGACGATCCAATCCCCTACCCTGAGCCTGTCGTGGGTCGGTACAACTGGAGCGTCGATCGCAATCGGCATTCGCCTCGAGCTCACCACGTTTAAACGCGCTGATTATGCTATCTGGGCCATTCCTTAGCTAAAAGTTAGCGCCTTCTTCGGTACTTTTTCGCCGCGCCGGACTTCAATACAGGGATGGCCGGCCAGTCCGACGGCTTGAGAGGAGTCACCATGAAACTCATCCTGTCCGCCCTTATTTTCCTGCTCGGCGGCTGTGCAGCCGGCCGCGGGGACTTCGCCCTGATTGGAGACATGCCGTACGACGGCAGGCAGGAGAAGGAATTTGCGAACCTCATGAAGGACATCGACGCCTCCGACGTCGCGTTCGTCGTCCATAACGGGGATTTCTGGTGGGATGGCGCTGCCTGGACCGAAAAATCCGGGGGCTTGCCTCCTTGCAGCGACGAGACGTTCAGCGATCGCCTGGCGCTTGCCCAGCGCTCGACGCATCCCTTCATTTATGTCGCCGGAGACAACGAATGGGCCGACTGCCACCGCGCAAAGCCGCGTACGTATGACCCCGTCGAGCGCCTGGCAAAACTGCGTCAGATGTTCTTCCAAGGTGATGTCAGCCTCGGCCAGCGCCAGCTGAAGCTGACGCGCCAAAGCGAAAACAGTCGGTACGCGAGCTTCCGCGAGAACGTGCGCTGGACCTACGGCGACGTAGTGTTCCTCACGCTGCATATGATCGGCAGCAACAACAACCTCGGCCGCACTGCGCAAATGGACGCCGAATACGAAGAACGCAATGCGGCCAACCTCGCCTGGATGCGCGAGGGTTTCGATCTCGCGACACGCGGTGGCAGCAGAGCGGTGATGATCATCGCGCAAGCCGACCCGTATTTCCAAAATACCTGGCCGACCTACATGCAGGAAAGGTACGCCCTCTGGGCGATCGGCGTGAAGCCGCCGAGCAGCCGAAGAACAACCGGCTACGACTCGTTCATCGCCGCACTAGAAAAGGAGACGCTCGCATTCGGCAAGCCGGTGGTCTACGTCCACGGGGATACGCACATCTTCCGCATCGACAAGCCTCTCGTCGGCTCCCGCAGCCAGCGCATCATCGAGAACTTCACGAGAGTCGCCACTTTCGGCCATCCCGACACCCACTGGGTGCGCGCGACGATCGACCCGAACGACCCGAACGTGTTTCGCTTCCGGCAAGAGACCGTGAGGGAGAACGTGGGAACGCATTGAGGTCATACGGCGTTGTAGCCGCCGTCGATGAGCAGGTTCGAGCCGGTCATGAAGCTCGAAGCGTCGGAGGCGAGGAACAGGGCGGCGGCTGCGATCTCATCAGGCATCCCTAATCGTCCCAATAGGTGTTTGGGTCCCATGACCTCCCGCGCCTTCTCCATCGTGCCGAAACGCAGCGGCATGCGCTCGGTCTCCACGGCCCCGGGCGAGAGCGTGTTGACGCGGATCTTCTGCGCGGCGTGGTCGACCGCCATCGCCTTGGCCATGGTGATGAGCGCGCCCTTGGTCGAGCAATAGGCGACGCGGCCGGCGGTACCAACGGTGCCAAGCTGCGACGCGATGTGGATGATCGAGCCGCCGCCTGCCTTGACCATGTGCGGAATCGTCCAGCGGCTCATGAGGAACGCGCCGCCGACGTTGACCGCGAACACGCGGTTCCAGCCGGCGAGGTCGAGATCGGTCACGGTGGCGCTCGGGTCGCGCATCGCCGCGGCGTTCACCAGCAAGTGCAGGCCGCCATAAGCTTTCACCGCCTGCTCGACCGCCGCGCGGGTATCGGCTTCGGAAGACACGTCGCATTTGATCGCGAGGCTTCCGGCAGGCGCCTTCGAAGCCTCAAGATCCACGCAGGCCACCTTGGCGCCCGCCTGCATGAAGGCGCGGGCGATGGCGCTGCCGATGCCGCCGGCGGCGCCGGTCACGATTGCCGCTTTGCCTTGCAGTGAATAGTTCATCGTCTCCCCAGATAGGCTTCCTTCACCCGTTCGTCCTGCTTGAGCACCGCGCACGGACCGGCGGCGATGATGCTGCCGGTCTGCAGCACGTAGCCGCGGCTCGCGGTTTCCAGAGCATAACGAGCGTTCTGCTCGACCAGCAGGACGCTGGTGCCGGCCTGGTTGGCGGCGCGGATGCTCTTGAAGATGTCCTGCACCACCAGCGGTGCGAGCCCGAGCGAAGGCTCGTCCATGCACAGCAGGCGCGGCTCCGACATCAGCGCACGGCCAAGCGCGAGCATCTGCTGCTCGCCGCCGGAAAGCGTGCCGGCGCGCTGATCGGTGCGCTCGCGCAGGCGCGGAAACATTTCCAGCATGCGCTCCATCTGGGCCCGTAACCTGGGGCGGTCGCGGCGAAACTTGAAGCCGCCCATCTCGAGATTCTCGCGCACCGTGAGCGCGGCGAACACGCGCCTGCCCTCCGGCACCAGCGCGATCCCTGCAAGCGCGCGCCGGTGCGCTGGCATCTGGGTGACTTCCGCGCCGTCGAAAATAATTCTTCCCTTGCGGGGAAGCATCGCGCCCGCCACGCCACGCAGCGTGGTGCTCTTGCCGGCGCCGTTGGCGCCGATCAGCGCGACGATCTCGCCCTCCGCGACTTCGAAGGAGACATCGCGACAGGCGGGCACCTCGCCGTACGCGAGCTCCACGTTTTCCACTTTAAGCAGCAAATTCGCCGCCCAGATAGGCCTCGATGACGCGCGGGTTTGCCTGCACCTCGCGCGGCGCGCCTTCGAAGAGCGCCACGCCATGGTCCATCACGAACACGCGCTGCGCGACGTTCATGACCAGGTCCATGTTGTGCTCCACGACGAGCACCGTGATGCCGCGGTCGCGGATCTGCTCCAGCCGCTTCAGCAGGAACTCCATCTCGGCGGCGTTAAGGCCGGCAGCAGGCTCGTCGAGCATGAAGAGGCGCGGTCGGGTGGCCAGTGCGCGCGCGATCTCGAGCATGCGCTGCTGCCCGTAAGGCAGCGCCCCGGCGCGCTGGTTCGCGCGCGCGGCGAGGCCGACGAAATCCAGGAGCTCCAGCGCTTCGGCGTGGAAGCGACCGGTGTTGCCGCGCAGGAGGTATTCCCAGAAGGGCGCGTCCTGGTGGATGTGGAACCCGGCGCGCACGTTCTCGAGCAGCGTGAGCTGCTTGAACAGGCGGATCTTCTGGAAGGTGCGCGCGATGCCCAGGCGGACGCGCTGATACGCCGGAACGCCGATGAGGGTCCGCGATTCGAGATGCAGAGACCCGGCGTCGGGCTGGTAGATACCCGAGAGCAGGTTGAGGAGCGTCGACTTGCCGGCCCCGTTCGGCCCAATGAGTGCGAAGATCGATTTCTCCGGCACCGAGATCGAGATGTCCTGCACCGCGCGGACGCCGCCGAAGCTCTTGCTCAGGCCTTCTGCCCGGATCATGAAAACCTCGATCTCAAGGCGAGCCAGGCCTGCACGATGCCGCCGGGCATGAAGAGCACCACCAGCGTGAGCGCGAGGCCGTAGATCATCAGGCGCGACTCACCGAAGCCGCGCAGCAGCTCGGGCAGGAACGTAAGCACGACGGCGCCGATCACCGGCCCGATCATGGTGCCCATGCCGCCGACGATGACCATCGCCATCATGCTGAACGACTCGACGATGTTGAACGCGTCGGGCACCAGCGTGCCGACGAAGCCCGGATAGAAGCAGCCGGCAAGGCCCGCGATGGCGGCGCCGATGCCGAAGGCGAACGCCTTCCAGATCGCGCCGTTCACGCCGAGCGAGG
>VBCP01000474.1 GCA_005888925.1 Betaproteobacteria bacterium
ACCTTTGCGGGCAGCTCGTCGATCTCGAGGCGCACGAGCTCGGCGGCGTCTTCGGCAGCGTACGGATCTTCGGCGAATACCAGGGCCACCGGCTCGCCGACATAGCGCACGCGGTCGTTCGCCAGCACGGTCTGCTGATAGGGCTCCAGGCCGCCGACGCGCGTGAGGCGGATGCCGATCGGCGGCACATGGCGCACATCGTCGAAGGTCCACACGGCGTGCACGCCGGGATGGGCGCGCGCCTCGGACTTGTCGATGGCAACCAGCTTGCCGTGCGCCACCGAGGACCGCACGACGCGCATATAGAGCTGCCCCGGCGCCGCGAGATCGGCGGCGTACTGCCCGCGCCCGAGAAGCAGCGTGCGGTCCTCAAGGCGCTTGAGCGAGGTGCCGATGTACTTCACTTCGCGCGCTTCTTCATCTCCGCGGCTGCCGCGCGCACCGCCTTGAGAATGTTCTGGTAGCCGGTGCAGCGGCAGAGATTGGACGACAGCACGTGCTTCAGCTCGTCATCGCTGATGTCGGGCTCGGCTTCCAGCACGCCCGCGGCGAGCATCAGAAACCCCGGCGTGCAGAAGCCGCACTGCAGGCCGTGGTGCTCCCAGAACGCCTGCTGCAGCGGATGAAGCACGTCGCCCGCATCTGTAACCTCGGCGAGGCCTTCGACCGTGCGCACCTCCTGGCCTTGCGCCTGCACCGCGAACATCAGGCAGGCGCGCACCGGCTTGCCGTCGACGAGCACCGTGCAGGCGCCGCAGACGCCGTGCTCGCAGCCCAGATGGGTGCCGGTCAGGCCGCAATCCTCGCGCAAGGCATCGGCGAGATTGCGCCGCGCGGGCGCGCGGATCGCATAGTCCTTGCCGTTGACCTTGAGGGTGAAGGCGATCGGTTCGCTCAAGCGTCGACCTCGCGCAGCTTCTGCCGGATGCGCCGCGGCGTCACCGGCATCTCGAAAAATTCCACGCCGAAGGGCGACAGCGCATCGACGATCGCGTTCACCACCGCGGCGGGCGCGCCGATCGCGCCGCCCTCGCCCACGCCCTTGGCCTTGGTGATGGTGGCATCCGACAACGTCTCGAAATGATGGATCTCGATCTCGGGCACTTCGGCCGCGGTCGGCGGCAGGTAGTCGGCGAGCGAGGTGGTGAGCAGGTTGCCCTGCTCGTCGTACTTGATCTCTTCGTAGAGCGCATTGGCGATGCCCTGGGCCACGCCGCCATGCACCTGGCCGTCGACGATCATCGGATTGACGAGGATGCCGGCGTCTTCGGCGACGACGAAGCGCCGTATTGCGACGCCGCCGGTGGCGATGTCGACCTCGACGATCGCCGCGTGGGTGGCGTTGGAGAAGGTGCCATCGGGATCGTAGGTCGCCGATTCGCGCAGGCCAGGCACGCCCTCGACGCGATTGCTTTGCTGGTACGCGATGCGCGCAATGCGCGCGATGTCGATCGCCTTGTCGGTGCCTTTGACGCGCGCCTGGCCTTCGACCAGCTCGATATCGGCGGCAGACGCTTCCAGCATGCCGCTCGCAATGGCGGCGATGCGCTTGCCGAGCGCCTCGGCCGCGAGCTTGCAGGCGCCGCCCGAGATGACGAGCGAGCGGCTCGCAAAGGTGCCCCAGCCGTAAGGCGTCTGGTCGGTGTCGCCGTGCACGATGCGGATGCGCTCCGGCGAGAGGCCGAGGCCGTCGGCGATGATCTGCGCGAGCGTGGTGCGCAGTCCCTGCCCATGCGGCGAGGCGCCGATGCGCGCCACCACGTAGCCTGAGGGGTCCATCGCCATCTCCACCGTCTCATAGCCCGGCACGATGTCCATCTTGCGCGCGGCAAAGGCGCGGCTGCCGTAGCCCGAGCGCTCGCTGAACGAGGAGAAGCCGAGGCCAAGGTAGCGCCCCTGCTTGCGCGCTTGCTGCTGCTCGCGCCGGAATGCGGCGACATCGATCGCCTTGGCCGCGGCCTCGAGTGTCTGCAAATAGGAGCCTTCGTCATAGACTAGGCCCGAGGCCGAGGTGTAGGGAAACTTGCGGATCAGGTTGCGGCGTCGGATCTCGACCGGATCGATGCCGAAGCGCTTCGCCGCCGTATCCATCAGGCGCTCCATGGTGAAGGTGAGCACTGGGCGCGACACGCCGCGATACGGCGCCATCATGCAGGTGTTGGTGGCCACGCCGCGCGCGAGCACCGCGTATTCGCGGAAGTCGTAAGGGCCCGGCAGCTCGGCCATCGCCATCAACGGCTCGACGCCGCAGGTCGTCGGATAGCAGGAGTAGGCGCCGACGTTGCAGCGGATGTCGGCGTCGATGGCGAGCAGGCGGGCATCCGCGTCGAAGGCGGCGCGCACCGCGTAACGCTGGTCGCGCGCATGCGCGGCGGCGAGGAAGTTCTCGTGCCGGTCCTCGATCCAGGCAAGCCGGCGGCGCAGGCGCCGCGCCAGCCACACGAGCACGATGTACTCCGGGAAGAGCTGCATCTTCTGGCCGAAGCCGCCGCCGACATCGGGCGCGATGACGCGCAGATCGGCCTCCGGCATGCCGAGCGCGTCGGCGAGCCCGGTGCGCAGCATGTGCGGCATCTGCACCGAGCAGGTGAGCGTCACCCGGCCGCTCGCCTCGTCCCAGGCCGCGTGGCCGCCGCGCGGCTCGAGCGGCATTGCCGATTGCCGGCGCGAGCGGATGTCGACTTCCACCACCTGCGCCGCGCGCTTGAAGGCGGCATCGAGGCCCGGCGTGCGCATGGCGCCTTCGACGATCACGTTGCTCTTGCCGGCGTCGTGCACCTTCGGCGCCGAGGGCGCGAGCGCCGCATCGACGTCCACCACTGCGTCTTCGGCGTCGATTTGCGCCTCGATCGTTTCGGCGAGATCCTCGGCGCTCGCCGCATCATCGGCACGTAGTCGGGGCGGTGCAGCAGCGGCCGGATCGGCTTCACGTCCGCGAGATCCGCAGCGGTGAAGACGAGCGCGCCGTCGGGCTTGGCGATCGAGCGGATGCGGCCGCGCGCCACCGGGCTGCGCGCGAAGCGCACTGCGGCGGCGCCGTTTGCCGTGTCGGCGGTGAAGCGGCCGCGGCCCAGCAGCAGCGCGCGGTCCTCGAAGCGGCGCAGGCTGCGGCCGACCCAGCTCATGTGCCTCCCAGCGCCTGCTCGAGCGCGCGCTGCGTCAGCGCGCGCACCAGGTCCTTGCGATAGGCCGCATCGGCGTGCAGGTCTTCCATCGGCTTCACCGCCGCGGCGACCGCCCTGGCGGCGTCGGCGGCCGAGCCGCCTTGCACGAGCACCGCTTCGGCTTGCGCGCAACGCGACGGCCGGTCCTCGACTCCGCCGATGGCGACGCGCGCTTCGCGCAGCTTCCTGCCGTCGAGCCTGATCGCCACCGCGGTCATGGCGATGGCGAAATCGCCGACGCGGCGCGAGAACTCGCTGAAGCCCGTGCGCCACGATGGATCGAGCACCGGCAGCCGCACTTCGGTGATCACCTCGTCGGGCTGCAGCGCCGTTGCGAATGTTCCCTGGAAATAACTGCTCGCCGGGAGCACGCGCTGGCCGCGCCGGCTGCGCGCGACGATCTCCGCCTCCAGCAGGCGCGCGACGACGCACCACTCCGACGCCGGATCGG
Source organism: Betaproteobacteria bacterium (assembly GCA_005888925.1). Classification (GTDB taxonomy): domain Bacteria; phylum Pseudomonadota; class Gammaproteobacteria; order Burkholderiales; family SG8-39; genus SCGC-AG-212-J23. The sequence continues at coordinate 3,616 of VBCP01000474.1, forward strand.
CATGCGCGACGCTGCCGACGAAGGTGCCGCGCTGGCGGATCGGGTAGTGCGCGATGTGCGCCACCACCTGGGCGAGCAGCGCGCCGGTCGGCCCTGCCACCACCGAGCGATGGAAAGCGGCGTGGCGCGCGAGCGCCCCGATGCGAAGAACGGAGCCTTCGGCGCGGAGGAAGTCGAGCTCGGCAATGCCGTTCAGGTCGAACAACCGCGCCGGCCGCGCCAGGCGAAAGTTCGATCTTGCCCTCCTCGCGATGCTCCGCGAGCAAGGCGAGCAAGGCATCGAGCGTCCGCGGGGCGTGGTATTCGAAGTCGGCGGGCTTCATTTCCACTTCACCAGGGCGCGCTCCGCGGACTGGACCAGGGTGGAGCTCAGGAGGGCGATGAGCAGCACCGACACAATGACCGCATAGAGCTCCGGGATTAGGAAGGTGTTGCCGTAGTAGATCAGGCGCTCGCCCATGCCGACAAGCGAGATCAGCATTTCGCCGACCACCATACCCTTCACCGCCTGCACGGCGCCCAGGCGCAGGCCGAGCAGGATCGCCGGCAGCGCCGCCGGCAGGTAGATGCGCGCGAAGAGCGCAGCTTCGCCGGCGCCGAAGGAGCGCGCCATCTCGACGAGCGAGCGCTCGGTGCCGCGCACTCCTGTCATGGTGTTGACGACGATGACGAAGAACGAGAAGAGGAACACGGTCGCTGCAACGACGGTATCGCGCACGCCGAAGAGCGCGATCAACACCGGCACCAGCGCCGAGAGGGGCGCCGACATGAGCGCGTTGATCCAGCCGTCGAGCACCTCGCGCAGCGTGCGAAAGCGGCCCATGGCGAGGCCGAGCGCGACGCCGAGGAGCGCGGCGGGCACGAAGCCCTTGAGGAGCGAGCCGAAGCTCGAGCCCGCGGAGCGCAGGAGTGTGCCGTCGGTGAGTAGGCCCCACCATGCGACGGCGACGCTAGAGGCGCTCGGGACGAACATGGTGAGCTCGAGGCGTCCGAGGATTTCCCAGACCACGAGCAGGCCGGCGATCGCGGCGAAGCCGGCGCGGCCGAACGCGGGTTCGGGTGCGACGAGCGGCGTCATTGCATCTTCTTCAGGATCTGCCAGAGCTCGTCCACCAGGCGCGCGAACTCGCCGCTCGCGCGCACATCGAGCGTTTCGCGCGGCCGCGGCAGCGGCACGTCGAGCACGCGGTGCACGCGCCCGGGCCGCGGGCTGAGCACCACCACGCGGTCGGAAAGATAGATCGCCTCCTCCATGCTGTGCGTCACGAGGACCACGGTCTTCCTCTCCTCCGACCACAGGCGCAAGAGGTCATCCTGCAGGATGCGGCGCGTCTGCTCGTCGATCGAGGCAAACGGCTCGTCCATCAGCAGCACCTGCGGATTCACCGCCAGCGCGCGGGCGAGGCCGACGCGCTGCTGCATGCCACCGGAGAGCTGCGCCGGATAAGCCTGCTCGAAGCTGCCGGCAAGCCCGACCTTGGCGAGCGCGCGCCGCGCGGCCTCGGTGCGCTCGGCGGCCGGCGCCCCGCGCAACAGCAGCCCGAACTCGGCGTTCTCCCGCGCCGTGGCCCAGGGCAGGAGCGCGAAGTCCTGGAACACCAGGCTCGCCTCCCGGCCGCCCGGGCCGCTGACCGGGCGGCTGCCGATGACGATGCGGCCGGCGTCCGCCGGCAGCAGGCCGGCAACGCATTTCAGCAAGGTCGTCTTGCCGCATCCGCTCGGGCCGATGAGGGCGAGGAACTCGCCGGCCTTGACCTGGATCTCGATGTCGGCGAGCGCCTGCACCGCGCCGAAGCTCTTCGACAGGCGCTCGATGGCGATGCCGAGCGTCGCGCTCATGCGGCGCGCCAGCGCAGGAGGCGCGCCTCGAGCCGCGCGAGCACCGCGAGCGCGATGCCGGCGAGCACCAGCGTCCAGGCGACGGTGGCGAACATCTTGTCGTGCTCGAACATCGAGCGCGAGTTCATGATCAGCTTGCCCAGGCCAAACGGCGAAAGCAGCAGCTCGGCGACGATCAGGCCGAGGAACGCGCGCGACAGGCCCAGGCGCAAGCCGGCCAGGATCATCGGCAGCGCGCTCGGCAGCACGATGCGCGTGAAGAGCTTCCCCCAGGAGGCGCCGAAGGCGCGCGCCATCTCGACCAGGCGCGGGCGCGTATCGCGCACCCCGCCGTACGCGTTCATCGTGATGAACGGCGCGCTGAAGACGAAGATGATGACGGCGGAGGAGACGACGTTGATGCCGAACGAGAGGATGACGAGCGGGATCAGCGCGGCGGTGGGCAGCGCGATCAGGAGATCGAGGTAGACGCGTGCCACGCGCCCGACGCCGCGCACCACGCCCATCAGCAGGCCGAGCGGCACGCCGATGAGGATCGCCGCGCCGAAACCCAGGACGAGCGATTGCAGGCTCGTGGCGCTCGCCTGCAGCAGGGCGCCCGAGCCGAGCAGCTCGGCGAGCGCCACGACCGTCTGCCAGGGCGTCGGGAAGTTGAAGCTGATCGGTACCCATGCCGCCCATTGCCACAGCGCGAGGAATGCCGCGAGCGGCGCGCCTCGCGCGAGCAGCCGCTTCACTTGCGGCCGAGCTGTTTCAGCGCCGCTTCCAGTGGCCCCGTGTCGTAGAACTGCTCCGGCTTCCACTTGCTCGCCGGGCCGCTCAAGCTGCCGGCGGTGACCTGGAACGACAGGTTGTCCAGCGCCGCCGGGGCACGCATGCGGTCAATGCCGCCGTTCAGGTCGACGATCTTCACCACGTCGCGCAGCTGCGCCTCGAGCTTCGCGTCGTCCATGTCCTTCAGGGCGTCGCCGCGCTCGCGCAGCCAGAACTTCGGGTCGGCGGCGCCGCGCCGGTAGGACTCGACCAGCCGCAGCACGGTCTTGCGCACCACGTCGGGATTCGCCCTGGCGAAGGCCGGATTGAAGAACAGCACGCTCGAAGACAAGGGCTGCGTCGTGAAATCGACCAGCACGTGGAACTTGCCCGGCGCGCTGTCCTGCAGGGTCTTCGCTGAAGAGAGGTCGAACGCCGCGGCATCGACCGCCCCGCGCAGCAGCGCGCTGGCGCGGGCGGGCGATCCTTCTGG
>VBCP01000477.1 GCA_005888925.1 Betaproteobacteria bacterium
TGAACACCGCCTCCGGCGCCACCTGGGTCTCGTTCCATCACGGCGGCGGCGTCGGCATGGGCTACTCGCAGCACGCCGGCATGGTGGTCGTCTGCGACGGCACCGAGGCGGCGGCAAAGCGCATCGAGCGCGTGCTGTGGAACGACCCGGCGAGCGGCGTGATGCGCCACGCCGATGCCGGCTACGAAGCCGCGCTCGCCTGCGCGCGCGAGCAGGGTCTCGACCTGCCGATGGCCAAGTGATCCGCCTCGGTACCGGGCGCCTTGCGCTCAAGGACCTTCGAGCTATTGCCCGCGAAGCGCCAGCGCTCGAGCTGGATGCAGCGTGTCTTCCCCGGCTCCGCGAAAGCCAGGCCGCGGTCGAGCGAATCCTGAAGTCTGGCAAGCCGGCGTACGGCATCAATACGGGTTTTGGCCGCCTCTCGCAGACACGCATCGCCGACGGCGAGCTCGAGGAGCTGCAGCGGAAGCTGACCCTGGCGCTCAAGATCGAGAGCCTCGCGCGCGGCTATTCCGGCGTGCGGCCGCTGCTAATAGAGCGCCTGCTCGAGCTCTATAACCGCCGGCTCTACCCGCGCATCCCGGCAAAGGGGTCGGTTGGCGCTTCGGGCGACCTGGCGCCGCTCGCGCACTTGTCGCTCGCGCTCCTCGGCATCGGCGAGGTGCAGCATCCGCAGCCGATCAAGCTCGCGCCGAAGGAGGGCTTGGCGCTCCTCAACGGCACCCAGGTCTCCACAGCGCTGGCACTCGTGGGCCTATTCGCCGCAGAGGACATCTTCGCCGCCGCGGTGGCCGCGGGCGCGCTGTCGGTCGATGCGGCGGCAGGAAGCGATACACCGTTCGATGCGCGGATCCACGAGTTGCGCGGCCATGCCGCCCAGCACGATGTGGCGAAGCATTACCTTCAATTGCTCGAAGGAAGCGAAATACGGCGCTCGCACCTCGAGAACGATCCGCGGGTGCAGGATCCGTACAGCCTGCGCTGCCAGCCGCAGACAACCCGCTCATCATCGGCGACGAAATCCTTTCGGGTGGCAACTTCCACGGCGAGCCGATCGCCATCGTCGCCGACGGGCTCGCCGTCGCCATCGCCGAGATCGGCGCGCTCTCGGAGCGGCGCATAGCGCTTCTGATCGATCCCTCGCTCTCCGGCCTGCCGCCGTTCCTGGTCGAGCACGGTGGCGTGAATTCGGGCTTCATGCTGGCGCAGGTGACCGCCGCGGCGCTCGCGAGCGAGAACAAGTCGCTCGCGCACCCGGCGAGCGTCGACAGCCTGCCGACCTCGGCGAACCAGGAGGATCACGTCAGCATGTCGACCTTCGCCGCGCGGCGGCTGGGCGAGATGGCGGCGAACAGCGCGAGCATCGTCGCGATCGAGCTACTAGCGGCGGCGCAGGGCATCGACTTCCGCGCGCCGCTGCGCACCTCGCCGCGGCTGCACGATGTGCACGCGCTGGTGCGCTCGAAGGTCGGCTTCTACGACCACGATCGCTATTTCGCGCCGGACATCACCGCGATCCAAGCGCTGGTCGACGCGGGCGCGTTCCATCGCTTCGTTCCCGGCCTGCTGCCCTCGATCTGATGGAGCTGTTCAGCTATCGGGCGGGCTCTGCGCCGCTTCTCGTTTCCATGCCGCACGCCGGTACCTTCATTCCGGAGTGGCTGGCGCCGCGCCTGAGCCCGGCGGCGCGGGCGCTGCCCGATACCGACTGGCATCTCGAGCGGCTGTACAGCTTTCTGGACGAGCTCGGCGCGTCGGTGCTGGTCGCCACGCATTCGCGCTACGTGGTGGATCTCAACCGCCCCCCGGACAACACGAACCTCTATCCCGGCCAGGACACGACCGGCATCGTCCCCGTCGACAGCTTCCACCGCCAGCCGCTGTACATCGCCGGCTTCGCGCCATCGGGCGATGAGGTCGTGCAACGCATCGAAGCGTACTGGCGCCCGTACCACCAACAGCTGGCGCAGGCGCTGGCCGACATGAGAGCCAAGCACGGCTACGCGCTGCTCTGGGACGCGCACTCGATCTTTTCCGTGCTGCCGCGCTTCTTCCAGGGCAAGCTGCCCCACCTCAATCTCGGCACCGCGGATGGAAAATCCTGCGCGCCGGGTATCGGCGAAGCGCTGCGCAAGTCGGTCGAGGGCTACAGCGCGGTGCTCAACGCCCGCTTCAAGGGCGGCTACATCACGCGGCGCTACGGCGATCCGGCAAACGGCGTCCACGCCGTCCAGCTCGAGCTCTCCGAAGCCACGTATATGGAAGAGGAGCCGCCCTACAAATTCCGCGAGCACCTTGCCAAACGACTGCGGCCGCAGCTCAGGACGCTGCTGGAACTCTTCCTGCTGACCGGCGCAAATTCCGGACAACGTCCGTAATTAATAATTACGGACGTTGTACGGAATCCCGTTACGCACGACGCCAACGCACGGATTGGCGCCGATCGCATAGGCGAGCTCGGCGGGCGAGTCGACTTCCCACAACGCAAAATCGGCGGCCTTGCCGACCTCGAGCGTGCCGTGCGTCGCCTGCATGCCGAG
>VBCP01000075.1 GCA_005888925.1 Betaproteobacteria bacterium
TAGCGGCTGTCGGTGCCTTTGCGCATCGCACGCCCCTGGCCGGTGACGCCGAGCAGATCCTCGTGCAGGTTGCGGCCGAACGGCCCCCAGATCATGTTGTGGTCGAAGACGCGCTGCGCGCGCTCCTCGGCCGTGTCGCTCTTGAGGCCGAGGCCCCTGAACTCGATCAGCACCTCGTTCGGCCCGAGCGGCACCGAGGTGTCGATGCGCA
>VBCP01000076.1 GCA_005888925.1 Betaproteobacteria bacterium
TCGGTGATGTTGACCCAGACGAAGCCGCCGAACGCCACCTCGCAGCGCACCTCGCGCATCGCGACATCTTCCTTCTTGAGGCGATCCTGGTAGCCCTGCTCGGCGCGCGAGATCTCGAGACAGTTGCCGCACGAGTCGAACGCCCACTGGTGGAAGATGCAGGTGATGCGCTTCGCGTTGCCGGACGGATCGTAGAGGAGCGTGTTGCCCCGGTGCGGGCAGATGTTGTAGAAAGCGCGCACTTTCGCATCGTCGCCGCGGATCACGATCAGCGGCACGCCCGCCGGATGCGTCGCGAGGCGATAGTCGTAGGCCGCCGGCAGCTCCGATTCGTGGCAGGCGATGACCCACGCCGGCTTGAACAGTTTTTCTTTTTCCTCGGCAAAGATCTGCTCATCGGTGTAGATGCGCGAGTCGACGAAATGGCTCGTCGGGAACTTCGGCGTCGTGTTCCATTGCGCGGCGGTCTTGCTCATCGAGCGGGTCTCCTTGTGCTCCGCGATTTTCTGCCTGCGCGAGCGCCGGCGGCAAGATTTCCGCGGCCTATGGAAATGCTTCTTTTGGAAACATCTGCCGCTGGAAACGAAAACGGCCGGGAGCCCCCGGCCGCTCGCAGGCACCGCGCGTTCACTTGCAGTCGGTCATGCAGCGCACCGCCTTTGCATCCGGCCGATCGTCGACCATGAAGCCGTTGCGGTTGGGCATCTGCACCTTCGGCAGGCTTTGCGCGTCCATCACCGCATCGGCTGGCACCAGCCCGTTGAGGTTCAGGATGTATGCCGAGACCGCGTACACCTCGTTCGCCGTCAGCGTCTGCGGCCGGTCCATCGGCATCGAGCGGCGGATGTAGTCGAAAAGGAGCCGATGCCGCCGACCATCGGACCGTACACCGAGCCGCCTTTCGCCTCGGCGCCGTGGCAGGCGATGCATTTGGCCGCGTAGACCTTCTGGCCCTCGGCCACCGAGCCGTGGCCGGCGGGCAGGCCCTGGCCGTCGCTCGTGCGCACGTCGATGTTCCACGCCGCGAGGTCGGCTTCGCTCACCGGCTGGCCGAGGCGCGGCTTGTCCGGCAGCGCGCGCACCGGATGCGGGCCGGTGGCGCCGAGCGGAATTCCCTCGGCAGTCTTTGCCGCCATGCCGCCGCCAGCGGGCGCGCTGCTGCCGCCCATCTGGGCGCACGCGGCCAGCGCGAGGGTGGCGATGAGGCTAAACCTGGCCGATGGCATTGCGCACCTCCCCATTCGCACTGACGGTCCAAGGCTGGATCACGTTGTTGTGCTGCACGAAGCCGACGATCGCGCGCGTCTTGCGCAGATCCGCCACGCTCGGCTGCACGTAGCCGTTGCTGTCGACCGCGCGGCTCATCAGTGTCGCCGGCGTGCCGTCCCAGTTCCATGCCGCCTTGAAGCGCGTGAGGCTCTTGTCCATGACAGGGTCCTCGACGACCGCTTCGCGCCAGTTCTTGCCGCCGTCGAACGACACGTCGACGCCGCGGATCTTGCCCGAGCCCGACCATGCAAGGCCGCTCACCTCGTAGAACCCAGGGCCTTTCAACTGCTGCCCGCCCGAGGGCGACGTGATGACCGACTTGCATTCCATGACCATGCTGAACTGGCGCCATTTGCCGTCGGGCATCGGATCGGTGTAGCGCGCGGTCTCGCTGCGGAAGTACCAGGGCTGGTCCGCGACTTTCACGCGCCGCAGCCACTTCACGCTGACGTTGCCTTCCCATCCCGGGATCACCACCCGGACGGGGTAACCGTTCTCGGGACGCAGCGCCTCACCGTTCATGGCGTACACGATGAGCGTGTCGTCGAGCACTTTCTCGAGCGGGATCGAGCGCGTGTGCGCGGAGGCATCGGCGCCTTCGAACAGCACCCATTTGCCTTTCGGATCGATGCCGGCTTCGTCGAGCAGCGTGGAGGCGGGCACGCCGGTCCACAGCACGCCCGAGAGCAGGCCGTGCGTCTGCTGCACGGTCGTCGACGCGGGCTTGAGCCAGTCGGTGAGACCGTTGCCCGAGCATTCGTGGAAGTGAAAGCGCGACACCGACGGATAGCGCACGATGTCGTCCATCGTGAATTGCAGCGGCTGCTTCACCATGCCGTGGATCGCGAGGCGATGCGTCTTCTGATCGATGTCCGGCGTGCCGGCATGATGGCGCTCGAACACCAGCCCGTTCGGCGTGATGATGCCCGGCTGATACTGCAGCGGCGTCATGCTCCAGTCGGAAAGATTCTGGCGGTTCTTAAGGACGTCGCTGCGGCGTCGCTTGACGTGCGCTTCGAACTTCGACGGCACGCCGTACGCGCTCTCCTCGATGATGCGGCCGGGTTCCTGGTTGGTCGCCGGTACCGCGAGCGGCGCGGCGCGCGCTGTGCCGCCTGCTGCCAGTGCGCCCCCGGTCAGCGCCGCGCTGCGACGAAGAAAATCCCTGCGATCATTTTTCGCCATCGGGCCTCCTCCCTGAATCGAGTATGCGCGCAAGGTGCGGCAGCGGCAATCAACGCACGTTTCCTGAGGAAACATGCTGCACCGCGTTACACGGGAATTTTCAGCGCGAGCCGCGAGGTGAGTACACCGGTGCTCAGCCCGATGACACGCAGGCCGCCGAAGAAGCGCGCGTGCTCGATCTTGCAGCAGCGGTCCATGACCACCTCGAGCCCGGCGTCGCGCGCGATTTTCGCGCCTTTCGGAGGCGGGGCGGAAGACGTCGACGATGTCGACCGGCTGGTCGATCTCGTCGACGCGGGCGTAGACGCGCCGCTCGAGGATGTGCTTTCCGGCCTGCGACGGATTGACCGGGATGATGTTGTAGCCGTTGGCGGCGAGGTAGATCGCCGCGAACGAGCTCGGCTGGTACGCGCCAGACGACAGGCCGACCATGGCGATGTTGCGGTAGCTGGTCAGGATGCGCAGCCGGTCGTACGCCGTGCCGCCGAGGTTGGTGCGATCTCCTACTGCCATGGCGCTCTCCTCTCTATTTCTGGAACGGCGCGCCGAACGCCTTGCTCAGCATGCTGTGTCCGCGCGGCTCGTCGGCCGCGGCCAGCGCCAGCGTTTCGGTCCGCGGCGCCGCCTGCTGCGACTTCTCCAGCGCCTGGCCGAGGTCCCAGAGCAGGTCATCGACGTCCTCGATGCCGATCGACACGCGGATCATCTCCGGTCCGATGCCGCACGCGGCGAGCTCGGCGTCGCTCAACTGCTGGTGCGTGGTGCTGGCCGGATGGATGATCAGGCTCTTGCAGTCGCCGACGTTGGCGAGGTGCGAGAAGAGCTGCACGTTCTCGATCAGCTTCTTCCCCGCCTCACGGGCGCCCTTGATGCCAAAGGTGAAGATCGAGCCGGGACCCTTGGGCAGATATTTGCGCGCCAGCTTGTGGTAGGGACTGCTGGGCAGCCCGGGAAAGTTCACCCAGCTCACCGCGCGGTGCTTGTTCAGGTGCTCGGCGATGCGCTGCGCGTTGGCGACGTGGCGCTCCATGCGCACGTGCAGCGTCTCGAGGCCCTGCAGCAGCAGGAAGGCGTTGAACGGGCTCTGGCAGGGGCCGTAGTCGCGCAGCATCTCGGCGCGGGCCTTCATCAGCCAGCCGAAATCGCCGAAGTACTCGAAGAAGCGCAGGTTGTGGTAGCCCTTGGAAGGCTCGGTCATCCCCGGGAACTTGCCGTTGTTCCACGGGAAGCGGCCGGCGTCGACGATCGCGCCGCCCATGGTGGTGCCGTGGCCGCAGATGAACTTGGTGGCCGAATGCACCACGATGTCGGCGCCGAAGTCGATCGGCCGGCACAGGTACGGGCTGGCGAAGGTGTTGTCCACCACCAGCGGGACGCCGTTGTCGTGCGCGATCTTCGCCACCGCCTCGATGTCGAGCACGTCGATCTTCGGGTTGCCGAGCGTCTCGGCGAAGATGCACTTGGTCTTCGGGCCGATGGCAGCGCGGATCGCGTCGTGGTTGCCGATGTCCACGAAGCGGGCGTTGATGCCGATCTTGCGGAACTGCACGTCGAACTGGTTGATGGTGCCGCCGTACAGCGTGCTCGAGGCGACGAACTCGTCGCCCGCGTCCATCAGCGAGACGAGCGCGATGTGCTGCGCCGCCTGGCCGGAGGCGGTCGCCACGGCGCCGATGCCGTTCTCGAGGGCGGCGATGCGCTCCTCGAACACCGCCACCGTCGGGTTCATGATGCGCGAGTAGATGTTGCCGAAGCGCTGCAGCGCGAATAGATTCGCCGCCTGCTCGGTGTCCTCGAAAACGTAGGCGCTCGTCTGGTAGATCGGCACCGCGCGCGAGCCGGTGACGGGGTCCGGCCGCTGGCCGGCATGCACGGCGAGCGTGTCGAAACCGAAGCGTTTTTCTTCAGCCATGGGTGCCTCCGCGGGAAATTCTAGTTGACCTAACATTCAGCGTGCGCAGATTCTGGTTGATGTGGGCCGGCTACCTGGGCGCCGCCGCGCTGTGGTACGCGTGCGTCGCGTGGCTACCGCTCGAATCGTTTCGCCGCCTGCCGGACCCGGTGGCGGTGCTGAGCGAATGGCTCAGCCCGCAGCCGACGTACGGCATCTCGATCTTCACCGCGGCCTACTACAAGCACATGCTGTACAGCACCTGGCGCGCCACGGCGGCGTTCCCGGTGCCGCCGCTCGCGTGGGTGCCGCTCGCGATCCTGATCTTCGCCGGCTCGGAGGCCGCGGTGATCTTCGTCACCTTCCTCGTCGCGTTCTTCGCCACCACGCTGAATACCGCGGTCGGCGTGAAGCTAATCGATCCGGATTTCTTCCGCGCCGCCGCCTGCCTCGGCGCGAGCCGCCGGGACATCCTGGTCGACGTGGTGCTGCCCGGCGCGCTGCCGAACATCTTCACCGGGCTGCAGATCGCGATGGGCGCGGCGTGGTTCTCGCTCGCCGCGGGCGAGATGATCGCCGCCCAGTACGGCCTCGGCTTCCTCATCATGGAGTCGTACAACCTGATCCAGTTTCCGACCATCGTCATCGCCATGGCGACGCTCGGGCTCCTCGGCTACGCGAGCAGCGCAATCATCCGAGTTGTCGGCAACCGGCTGATGCGCTGGCGCGCGCAGAGCATCGGCTTCGCCGCATGAGCGGCGCGCTTTCCATCCGCGGCGTCTCCAAGACCTACGACCCGGAGGGAGCGAGCGTCGAGGCGCTGCGCGAGTGCAGCTTCGAGGTGCGCGCCGAAGAGTTCGTCGCGATCGTCGGCCCCTCGGGATGCGGCAAGACCACGCTGCTCAACGCGATCGCCGGCTTCGACACGGTGAGCGCCGGCGAGATCAGCCTTGACGGCCGGCTGCTGGCGGCGCGGCCGGGGCCTGACCGCGTGGTGGTGTTCCAGCACGGCGCGCTCTTCCCGTGGAAGACGGTCCTCGAGAACGTCACCTACGGTCCGCTCAAGCAGAGGGCGCTGTCACGCCCGGCGGCAGAGGCGAAGGCGCTCGAGTTCCTCCGCGCGAGCGGCGGCCTCGATACGGTGGCGGCCTCCTATCCGGCGCAGCTCTCCTCCGGCATGCAGCGCCGGGTCGAGATCGTGCGCGCGCTGATGAACGACCCGCGGCTGCTGCTCCTCGACGAGCCGTTCCGCGCGATGGACGGGTTCTCGAAGGCGACGATGCACCAGCACCTGCTCGACCTGCACCGGCGCTATCGCAAGACCGTGGTCTTCATCACCCACGACCTCGACGAGGCCATCTACCTCGCCGACACCGTAGTGGTGATGACGACCCGCCCCGGGACCGTGAAGCAAATCATTCGGGTGAATCTCGAGCGGCCGCGCGTGCCGCAGATGCTCTACTCGCGCGAATACGCCGAGTTGAAGAAGAGCGCCGCCGAGAGCGTGCACGAGGAGGCGCGGCGGGCATTCGAGCGCGGCGAGAAGGAACAAGCATGAAGCACCTCAACTGGCGCGGCGCGGTGTCGATCGCCGGTTTCATCCTCCTGTGGACGCTGCTCGCGCGCCTCAAGGCGCCGGGCTTCGCGGAGATCCCGGATCCGGCGGCTGTCGGCCGCGCGTTCTGGGACAAGTACCTGCCAAGCGCCGCGTACTGGCGCTCCTGGGCGGTGAGCTTCGAGCGCGTCGGCTACGGCTTCCTCGCTTCCCAGCTCCTCGGCATCCCGCTCGGCCTGCTGCTGGGCACGCGGCGGCTGTTCCACGACGTGGTCTACCCGGTGGTGGAGCTGCTGCGACCCATCCCGCCGCTCGCCTGGGTGCCGCTGTCGATCCTCTTCTGGCCGACAGCCGAGCTCTCGATCGTGTTCATCACCTTCATCGGACCGTTCTTCATCATCGTCATCAACGTGCATGACGCGGTGCGCGGCGCCCGCAAGGAGCACCTGTGGCTCGCGCGCTCGCTGGGCGCCTCGCCGTCTTACATCTTCCGCCGCATCATCCTGCCGTCGGTGATTCCGGCGGTCGCGGTCGGCATGACGCTCGGCATCGCGGTGGCGTGGAACGTGGTGATCGCGGCGGAGATGATCGCGAGCGACGCCGGCCTCGGGCGGCTCACCTGGGAGGGCTACGTCAGCCACACCGGCACCACGGTGCTGATCGGCATGATCAGCATCGGGCTTGCCGGGTACCTCTCGACGCTCCTCGTGACTTACGCCGAGAAGAGGATGATGCCGTGGCAGCGGTGAGCCCGATGGTAACCGTCAGCGGCTTAAGCAAGCGCTATTCGAAGGAAGTGCTGAAAGACCTGTCATTCGAGCTCGAAGAGGGCGCGCTCACCGTGCTGATGGGCCCCTCCGGGTGTGGCAAGACGACCGTCGCCTGCATGCTCGCAGGCTATATCGCGCCCGATGCCGGCACGCTCGCGATCGACGGCCGCCCGATTACGGCCGCGGGGCCCGACCGCCTCATGGTGTTCCAGGAAACCGCGCTGTGGTACTGGATGACGGTGCTCGACAACGTCATGTTCGGGCCGCGCGCCTCGGGCGCGATGAGCGCTGGAGAGGCGCGCGAGAAAGCGCTCGGCCTGCTGCGGAAGTTCGGACTGCACGAGTTCCGCGACAAGTACCCGGGGCAGCTTTCCGGCGGCATGCGCCGCCGCGTCGAGCTCGCGCAGGCGATGATCAACAACCCGAGGCTCATGATCCTGGACGAGCCATTCCGCGGCCTCGACGTGATGACGCGCGGGTTGATGCAGGAGTACTACCTCGACCTTTTTGCCGAAAGCCGCAGGACCACGCTTTTCATCACCTCCGAGCTCGAGGAGGCGCTGGTGATGGGCGAGCGGGTGCTCGTCATGGATGAGCGCTATCTCGAGCTCAAGAGGCAGCTCATGGCCACGCTATACTTGCCCGAGCATCGGGTCGATGGAGGCAGCGCATGAAGGCGGCGGCAGTCTTGCTACTCGGAGTTTCATTCGCCGGCGGCGCCGCCGCAGCGGGAGCCGTGGACATCACCTATGGCTACCACCCGTACTGGACCGGCGCCTGGTACGGCGTGATCCTGAAACAGAAGGAGCTGTGGAAGAAGCACCTGCCGCCGGGCAGCAAGGTGAAGTTCGAGCCGCACCTCACTGGCCCGCCGATGATCAACGCCATGCTCGCCGACAAGATGCATATCGGCACGATGGGCGACATGCCGTCGCTCGTGCTCACCACCAAGGGGAAGATCGCCGACCTGCGCCTCGTCTCGGTGACGATGTTCAGCAACGGTCGGCACTGCGAGCGCCTCGTGGTGTCGAAGAGCGCGCCTGACTTCCAGGACTACAAGGCGGCGACGCAATGGCTGAACGGCAAGCCGTTCGCCTACCACCGGGGCACGTGCGCCAACCGCATCACCGAGTCGATCATCGCCAAGGGCGGCTTCAAGCCCTCCGAGATCGTCATCATGCCGATCGAGGTCATCACCAGCAATTTCCAGGCGGGCAAGCTCTCCGCGGCGATGATGTGGGAGCCGCACGCCCGGCGGCAGGTCGACCTCGGCTACGCCAAATACGCGCCGGTCGCGCCGCAGTGGAACGAGAAGGACGCCAACTTCACCTCGATGCGCCAGGACTTCATCCAGAAGAACCCGGAAGCCGCGGTGGGATGGATGAAGGCCGAGATCGAGGCGCTGCAGTTTCTGATCTCGAACCCGCGCGAATCGGCCAAGCTGATCGCCGGCGAGCTCACCGGCTACGACGAGAAGACGGTCTGGTCGGCGCTCTACGAGGTAGAC
>VBCP01000475.1 GCA_005888925.1 Betaproteobacteria bacterium
CGCTCGAGCAGGCCCAGGCGCGCCTGGCCGGGGACACGCGCGCCGCGGCGCTCGCCGAAGAACGACGCGCGGCGGAGGAAGCCGCCGAGGAAAACGCGCGCCAGCGCGCGCAGCTCGAGGCGCAGGCGCTGGAGGCGGCGCGCGAGCGCGAGGCGCGCGAGGAAAAGCTCCGGCGCGAAGCGCAGGCGAGAGCCAGTTCCGAGGCACAAGCGGCGCGCCTCGCGGAAGAACGCGCGAATGCCGAGGCCGAGCTCAGGCAGGCAGCGGAGGAACGCCGGCAGGCAGAGGCGGCAGCCGCGCTGGCCGCCGGCCAAGCTGCCCAGGCGAAGGCGCAGGCGCAGGCCGAGTCGGAAGCGCGCGCCGGCGCCGACAAGGCACTCGCCAACGCCGCGCTCGAGCGGGCGAAAGCCGAGGAGTTGGCCGCGCAGCGCGCGCGCGCCGCCGAAGCCGCGGAGCAGGCGGCGCGGCAAGCGGCCGATGCGCGCGCCAACGCCGAGCAGGAAGCCGACCGCCTGTCGCGGGAGCGCGCGATGGCCGAGCTCGCGCTCAAGCGCGCGGCGCAGGACCGCGCCGGGGCCGAGGCCCATGCAGCGCACGCGGCGCGCGAAGCAGCGGATGCCCGGGCCAGGGCCCTCGCCGAAGCCGCAGAGCGCGCGAGCGCCGAAAAGCTCCTTGCCGCCGCCGCGCTGGAGCGCGCGCAGGCCGAGGCGGCGCTCGCCGAGCGCTCGCGCACCGCCGCCGCCGCCGAGGCCGCCGCGGCTGCCGCGGCCGGGGAACGCCGCGCCGCCGACGAAATGCTGCGCGTCGCGGCGCAGGAGCGCGCCGCGGCCGAGGAGAAGGCGGGGCAGGCCGCGCGCGAGCGCGAGCAGGCCGAAGCGCGCGCCGAGCGCGAGCTCGCCGAGCGTGTCGCGGCGGAGGAGCGCCGCCGCGCCGCGGCGGAGGAACTCACTGCCGCAGAGGCTGCGGCAGCGGCCGAGCTGCAGGCACGCATCAGCGCCGAGAACGCCCGGAAGGCGGAGGCCGAGCGCAGCGCGCACGCCGAAAGACGCGCCGCCGAGGTGGCGCGGCAGCGCGCGTCGCTCGACGCCGAGCTGCGCCGCGGCGCCCAGGCGCGCGCCGAGGCCGACGCGGAGGGGCTGCGCGCCGCGCGCGAGCGCGAAAAGGCGGAAGCCGAAGCCGCGGCCGAGCTGCACGGGCGACTGGAGGCCGAGCGGCGCAGCGAAGCGTCTTCGGGCGAGCGCGCCGAGGCCGAGTCGCGCGCCACCACCATCCTGCAGTCGCGCATCGCCGCCGAGGAGGCGCTGGCGCGCAAGAGCGCGGAAGCCGCCGCCGCCGAGGAGCGCGCAGCGGAGCTTGCGCGCGAGCGCGCAGATCACGAGGAAAAGCTGCGCGTGGCGCTTGCCGCGCGCGGGGAGGCCGACAAGGCCGCGGCGCGCCAGGCCGATGAGCGCGCGCGCGCGGAGAGCAAGGCGGCCGCAGCACTCGAGTCGCGCGCCGCCGCCGAGCGCAGAGCCGAGGCGCGTGCCAGTGCCCGCAGCGCCGCCGAGTCGGCCGCCGCCGATGCACTGCGCGCGCGCCTGACCGCCGAGGCGACCTTTTCGGCGGATGCCGCGCGTTCTGCCGACGCCGCCGGGCGGGCTGAGGAGGTTCATCGAACCCTGAGCGATCTGCGGAAGCAGCTGCCGAGGCGCTTCTTTCTTTGGGTGCCCGCCGCGATCGCCGCTGCCGTGGTCCTCGGTTACCTTTGGGCCTCGCGGCCGCAGGGCAACGTGACCCTCGCCGAGCCGCTGCAGCTGCGCCTCGAGCACTCACTCGCCACCGACAAGCCCTAAGTCTTTTTTGGAACGAGACAGCCGCAACCGCAGGTCCTCGCTCGGCGCGTTGACGCTCGCCGCGCTCGGCATCGTCTTCGGCGACATCGGCACGAGCCCGCTGTACGCGGTGAAGGAGACCTTCTCGCCCGATCACGGCATCCCGCTCAGCCACGCCAACATCCTCGGTGGGCTCTCCACCATCTTCTGGGCGCTGATGATCATCGTCTCGCTGAAATACGTCGTGCTGATCATGCGCGCCGACAACCGCGGCGAGGGCGGCATCATGGCGCTGATCGCGCTCGCCCAGAAGGCGATCAAGGGGCACCAGGAATGGCGCATCCCGCTGCTTCTCATCGGAGTGTTCGGCGCGTCGCTCTTCTACGGCGACGCCGTGCTCACGCCCGCCATCTCGGTGCTGTCCGCCGTCGAAGGCCTCGAGGTGGGGACCAAGGCGCTCAAGCCGTACGTGGTGCCGGTCGCCGTGTGCGTGCTGCTCGCGCTCTTCGCGCTGCAGGCGCGCGGCACGGCGGCCGTCGGCAAGCTCTTCGGCCCGGTCACCATGGCCTGGTTCATCGCCATCGGCGCGTCCGGCATCTACGGCATCGTGCAGGCGCCTGGCATCCTCGCGGCGCTGAACCCGCTGCACGCGCTCGGCTTTCTCACCAGCCACGGCGCGGCGTCCTTCGTGGTGCTCGGCTCAGTGGTTCTCGCTGTCACCGGAGCGGAAGCGCTCTATGCCGACATGGGCCACGTCGGCAAGGGCGCGGTGCGCGTCGCCTGGTTCAGCCTGGTCGCGCCGGCGCTGGTGCTCAACTACTTCGGGCAGGGCGCGCTGCTGATGGTGAATCCCGCCGCGGTCGAGAACCCCTTCTACCGGCTGCTGCCCGGCTGGGCGCTCTTCCCTATGGTGGCCCTCGCCACCGCGGCCTCGGTGATCGCCTCGCAGGCGGTGATCTCGGGCGCCTATTCGCTCACCAAGCAGGCGGTGCAGCTCGGCTTCCTGCCGCGCATGACGATCGTCAACACTTCGGCGAGGGAAGTCGGCCAGATCTACATTCCGTCGCTCACCTGGCTGCTGTGCGCGGTGGTGATCGCCGCGGTCATCGGCTTCGGCTCCTCGTCGCGGCTCGCCGGCGCATACGGCGTCGCCGTGACCGCGACCATGCTGGTCGACACCCTCCTCACCTTCTTCGTCATCCGCTACATGTGGAAATACCCGCTGGCGCTCTGCATCCTCGCCACCGGCTTCTTCGCCACCATCGACCTCTCGTTCTTCATCGCGACGCTCCTCAAGATCGCCGACGGCGGCTGGTTCCCGCTCGCCATCGGCGCCTGCGTCTTCGCCACCATGACGACCTGGCGGCGCGGCCGCGAGATCCTGTTCCAGCGCCTCGAGGAGGGCTCGGTGCCGTTGAAGGGTTTCCTCGATTCGCTGTTCAAGGACCCGCCGCACCGCGACCGCGACCCCCGAGGCGACGCCGCACGCGCTGCTGCACAACCTGAGCCACAACAAGGTGCTGCACGAGCGCGTGGTGTTCCTGACGGTCGAGGTGCGCGACGTGCCCTGGATCTCGTTCGCCGACCGCGTCACCTGCGAGTCGATGGGCCACGGCTGCTGGCGCATCCGCGTGCGCTACGGCTTCATGAACCGGCCCGACGTGACGCGCGCGCTGGAGCTGTGCGGCGCGCTCGGCCTGGAATTCAACCTGATGGAGACCTCGTTCTTCCTCTCGCGGCAGAAGATCGTGCCGGTGCACGGCGGCCCCGGCATGGCGTTCTGGCGCGACCGCGTGTTCGCCGCGATGGCGAGGAACGCGGGCAACGTCACCGACTATTTCAACATCCCGACCAACCGGGTGATCGAGCTCGGCTCGCGAGTGCAGATCTAGTTCCGGCGTGAACTAGTTCCGCTTCCGGTATAGATTTTTGCGTACGTCACACCTTTTCTGTCGCTTCGTGCCTTACGCGCGTCATCTCACTCGCGCACGATGCGCAGCATGTTCGCGTGGGCAATCGAAGTCGTCGCGAGTCAAGCTGCAGAAGCGGCCAACGAGCCGTGGCTCGCCTTTCCGCCGCGGCAGGAAATCAGCATCACCCGCCTGGGCGAGTACACCCGGATCGTCCTGACCAAGTGCGGCGCCGAGATGCCGCTCGCGCCGCGGCCCGCCTGGGCTTGAAGCTGCTTTAGTCCGTCACGTAAATTAATCCAGGCTGTAGAGCTCGCGTGGACGGTACGCCATGCCCATGAAAGTCACCGCGGGCCATCTCGCGCCCCATGTAGGTGCCGATGGCGGGCGCATGCCCCTCGAGCGCGCGCAGTTGCGTGATCACGCCGCCGTGCTCGCGCAGGTATCCGGGGTCGAACAGTTTGCGCAGCTCGCGCTGCACGAGCGGCGACATGAGCCAGCGTGACGCAATGCGCATGCCAGCGATTTGCCCCTTGCCGCAGCCGCAATAGCGCGGACAATAGACCGGGCCATGAGCGACACCGAGCAAGTGGCGCGTCCGGCGCCCGAGGGGTCGGACCTCTTCGGCGACTACAGTCCCGCCGTCACCTGCGCGGCAGCCGTGATCCTGGTGCTCGCGATCTCGGTGATCGACCGGCTCACCGGCTACGACCTGCAGATCAGCATCCTGCAGCTTGTGCCGATCGCCATGGTGACCTGGGCGGTGGGCCGGGCCATGGGCCTCGCACTGTCGGCTGCGGCGCTGGCGTTGTGGATCACCATCTTCCGCGGCGCGCATCACTACAGCTCGAGCCTGTACTTCTACTGGGACGCCGTGGTGCTGCTGATTACCTTCGTGACGGTGGTGCTGCTCATCGCCAAGCTGCGCGACGTGCTGCGCGGGCACGAGCTCTCGCTCTCGGTGCTGGAAAAGCTCGACGCGCCCGCCTATGTCATCGACCTGCAAAGGCAGGTGGTGCTCGTCGGCAACCGCGAGTTCCGCGCCTCCTTCGAAGGCCGTGCCGCCGCGGAGCTCGGGCGCTACCCGGCGAACGAGGCGCGCTTCACGCTCGCCGATGGCCGGCCCGCCATGCTGCGGATTCTGACCCTCTAGAAGAGGTGCACTGCGGTCGGGAAGAAGAACCCGATCACGCAGAACACGGCGCCCAGCACCCCCAGCCCCGCGCCGATCCACGCCAGCGCGATGATCTCGGCGATGATCGAGGCCGAGGCGAGCACGATCGCGATCTGCACCGCCGCCGAGGCGAACTCGTATTGGTGGTACGCCGCGAGCGACCGGTCGCGCTTCTTTTCGGCTTCCTTGGCGCGCGCCGCGAGCTGATCGCGGCCCTCATTGGTCTCGGGCTCCGACTGATAGCGCTGCGCCGTGTCCTTCCACTTCTTCACCTGCTTCTGGCCTTCGGCATCGGTGCCATAGGCTTCCGTCTGCTCCGCCGCGGTGCGCAGCACCGTCTGCCGGATGGTCTTCGCCTGGAAAAAGGCCCAGAGATTCGACGCCTCGATGTTGTAGGCGAGCGCCGCGGTCTGCGCGCTTTTCCCCAGCGTCTCCGAGAACGCGAGGATCAGCGCGAGCACCGAAATCAGGAGCGCTACGCCCTTGTTGCCGCCGTGCTCGCCGTGGCCATGGCCGTGACCTGCTGACATGCAATCCCCCTTTTTTGGTTAGCCGCTATCGACCTGGGCCGCTTCCCGGGGCG
The DNA here is from genome assembly GCA_005888925.1 of Betaproteobacteria bacterium. Lineage (GTDB taxonomy): Bacteria > Pseudomonadota > Gammaproteobacteria > Burkholderiales > SG8-39 > SCGC-AG-212-J23. The sequence continues at coordinate 5,479 of VBCP01000475.1, forward strand.
GCGGACGACCGCTCCCGAACTGCGCCCAGGCG
>VBCP01000476.1 GCA_005888925.1 Betaproteobacteria bacterium
AACGTGATCGTCGAGAACGTCGCCGGCGCGGGCGGCATCGTCGGCGTGCAGCGGGCGATCCAGGCGGCGCCGGACGGCTACACGCTGCTGGTGGGCGTCGACAGCCCGATCTCCATTGCGCGCTTCGTCACGCCGTCGGCGGTGCGCTACGACAGCCTGCGCGACCTCGCGCCGATCGGCATGCTGAACGCCGCGCCGATGATCATCGTCGCGCGCCCCGGCCTGCCCGCCGACAGCTTTGCCGAGCTTTTGAAGCTGGCGCGCGCGCAGCCAGGGAAGCTCTCCTACGCCACCTCGGGTGTCGGCACCGTGCTGCACCTCGCGATGGAACGCGTCAAGACGCAGGCGGGCATCGATATCCTGCACGTGCCGTACAAGGGCGGCGCGCCGATCATCACCGATCTCATCGGCAACCAGGTCGATCTCGCCATGCTGGTGACCGTGGCGACGCTGCCGCAGGTGAAGTCCGGCAAGATCAAGGCGCTCGGCATCACCACGCCGCAACGGCTCGCCTCGGCGCCGGAAATACCCGCGCTCGCCGAGTCGCCCGAGCTCAAGGGCTTCGACATGGTCGCGTGGACCGGGCTCTTCGCGCCGGCGAAGACGCCGGCGGCGATCGTCGAGCGGCTCAACCGCGAGCTGAACGACGCGCTCGCCTCGCCCGAGGTGGGCGGCAAGTTCGAGGAGCAGGGCGCCATGCTGCGCCGCTTCTCGCCCGCCGAGTTCGGGGCATACCTGCGCAAGGAGCAGTCGGACTACGCCGAGATCGTGCGCGCCGCGGGCATCAAGGAGCAGTAAAGCCCAGTCCGGCGAGCGCGCTCCTCATGCGCTCGTAGTGCGTGCCCGGCCAGTAGACCCGGCCGCAGCCGGCGCAGTGCGTGAATGCAGAGTGCAGCTCGAGCACGCGCGGCGGGACGCGGCTCGCCACCCGGTCTTTCGCTATGGGTGCCAGCGGCAGATTGCAATGCAGGCACAGCGTGAACGGCCGCGCCTGCGCGCCGAGCTGGTAGCGCGCGGCGACCTCGCGGAGCTGCGCCTCGGGCTTTAGCGCCCTCACATAGCAGCCGCGCTCGATCTCGCGGCATTTGAGGAGATCGCGATCGCGCGTCAGCACGACGCGGCCTTCGTCATGCGCGATCCGGCGGATCTCGCGATCGGCGAGCGCCTGGTCGTGGAGCGTATCGAAGCCGAGCATCCGCAGAAAACGCGCGAGTGCGCCGAGATGTGCGTCGGCGAGGAAATGCCTTGCCGGGCTTTGCACCTCGGCATAAGCGAAGACCTCGACCTCGTCGCCTTCCCTGACGGTCCGCTGCAGCGTGGCCGGGTCGCCGTTCACCCGCACGGCACCGACTTCGGTGTGGGGGACGCCGAGCGCTTCGATGGCGTTTTTCAGATTCGCCCCGCGGGCGCAGGCGTAGGCGAATCTGGCGCCACGCCATTCCCGCTTGAGGAACACCGAAAGCTCGCTGTGAAAGCAGAAGTAGGCGGTCGCCATGCCGACAGGGGTCTGACCCCGATTTTGAGGGAACGGCACTTGCTCGCACTGCCGCATGGTCCACCAGCCAAGATGGGCAGAGATGTGCGCGCGCATTTTGCAGCAGTGCGAGCAGCTGCAGGGCGGCGGCGACAAGCTCGCCGCGTTTCTCGGCGTCAAGCGCTCGGAGCTCGAGGAATGGCTCGCGGCGCGCTCCGGGCCGCCGCGCGCGGTGTTCGAGCGGGCGATGGAGCTGATCCTCGCCGAGCACGACCGCCGCACGGCGCGCGAAGCCGCCGGCGTGCCGCGCCGGCGGCGCAGCGATCGCGCCGCGGCTTAGTCGTTCGAGCGCTGCAGCTGTAGTGCAATCGACGAGGGGTCCTGCCGGACGCACGCGTCAGGCACGTCCCGTGCATGAGCCGGATATGGACCAGCGCACCCGCTACGCACAGGCGCTTTCGCAAGCCGAGCAGACGCTCGGCGGCCGCGCGCAGCTCGCGGCGTTCTTCCGCGTGCCGGCGGAAAAGATCGCGGCCTGGCTTTCGGGCGAGGAAATCCCGCCGCTGGAAGTGTTCCTCGGCTCGCTCGACGTGATCGCCGACGGTCCCTATGCCGGGTTCGGGCGGCCGATCCGCGTCGCGGTCATCCGGCAACGCTGACCGGAAAATCGTACAAATAGGAACGGCCCGCCGAGCGGGCCGGCCGGGCAGTCATCGTCCCGCTACAGGCGGTTGTCAGTATCATCGGCCCATGACCGGCGCCGACGCCATCTCGCTTACCCGGTCGCTCCTCGCCTTCGACACGATCAACCCGCCCGGCCGCGAGCGCGATTGCGCGCGGCATGCCGGCGCGCTGCTCGAAGAATCGGGCTTGCGGGTCGAGTACCACGAATACGAGCCGGGCCGCACCAGCCTGGTCGCGCGTGCCGGCGGATCGGACGCAAAGGCGCCGCTCTGCCTCACCGGGCACCTCGACACCGTCGCGCTCGGCGCGCGCCCCTGGACCAAGGACGCTTTCTCCGGTGAGACCGAGGGCGCCCGCCTCGTTGGGCGCGGCACTTCCGACATGAAGGCCGGCGTGGCCGCGAACCTGCTCGCGGAGCGCGCCTTTGCGCCCAGATTGGCCGGGACGCCAGGCCTGGTGATTGTGCTGACCGCTGCGGAAGAAGGCGGCTGCATCGGCTCGCAGCATCTCGCGCGCACCCAGCTCCTGGGCAAGGCGGGCGCGCTGCTGGTCGGTGAGCCGACCTCGAACTACCCGTACATCGGGCACAAGGGCTCGGTGAAGTTCCACGCGAGCTTCAAGGGCGTGTCGGCGCACGGCTCGATGCCGCAGCTCGGCTCCAACGCCATCTACAAGGCGGCGCGCGCCGTCTCGCAGCTCGAGGCGTTCGACTTCGCCGCCGCGCCGCATCCGGTGATGGGCGCGCCGACGATGAACGTCGGCACCATGACGGGCGGCAGCGGCGTCAACATGGTGCCCGACACGGCGACCATCGGCGTCGACATCCGCACCGTGCCGGGCATGGACCACGGCGCGCTGCTCGAGCGGCTGCGCGGCGTGCTCGGCAAAGATGCCGAGATGGCGGTGTTCTCCAACCTGCCGCCGGTGTGGACGCCGCCGCAGCAGGAATGGGTCGAGCGCGTGTTCGACATCTGCAAGACGCATCTGGGCGCTCGGCCGGAGGCGAAGACCGCGAGCTACATGACCGACGCGGCGAACCTGCTCAAGGTCTACGCCGGCGCGCCGACCATCGTGCTCGGGCCCGGCGAGCCGCAGATGGCGCACCAGACCGATGAATGGTGCAGCATGGAGCGCATCCGGCAGGCGGTGGCGATGTACGAGGCGATCATCAAAGACTGGTGCCGGCTCTGAGATTTTTGTTTTTCATAGGTCTGTGGGTGAGCGTTGCGAGCGCGCAGCCGGTGACGCGCATCGTGGTGCCGTTCGCCGCGGGCGGCGTGCAGGACATCGTCGCGCGCTCGATCAACGCCGAGCTCGGCGCGGCGCTCGGGCGCAGCGTGATCGTCGAGAACCGCGCCGGCGCCGGCGGCACCATCGGCGCCACCTACGTCGCGAAGAGCGCGCCCGACGGCCAGACGCTGATCCTCGCCGGCGCGAGCCATACCATCGCCGGGTCGCTCTACACCAAGCTGCCGTACCACCCGCTGCAGGATTTCACGCCGCTCGCGCACATCGGCAACGTCGATTACGTGCTGCTGATCGCCGCCGCGGTCCCGGCGAAGACCGTCGCCGAGTTCGTCGCCTATGCGAAGGCCAACCCGGGCAAGCTGAACTACGCGAGCGCCGGCAGCGGCTCGGCGACGCATCTGTCGATGGCGTACTTCGTGAGCCTTGCCGGAATCGACATGGTGCACGTGCCGTTCAAGGCGACCGGCGAAGCGGTCAACGAAGTGCTCGCCGGCCGCGCGCATGCGGTGATCGCGGCGAACATCGGCGCGCTGCCCTTCATGAAGGATCCCCGGGTGCGCGCGATCGGCTCGACCGGCACCCAGCGTTCGAAATTCCTGCCCGAGCTCGCCACCATCGATGAGTCGGGCGTGCCGAGCTACGCGTTTGACTCATGGATCGGCATCCTCGGGCCGGCGGGCATCCCGCGCGGCAGCGTGGACGCCATCAATGCGGCGGTCGGCAAGCTGCTCAAGGACCCGGTGATCCTCGAGCGCCTGGACAAGCAGGGCGTGGTGCCGCAGGCGCTCAGCCCCGACGCCTTCGGCGAGCTGCTGCGCGCCGACTTCGCGAAGATGGCGCGCGTCGTCAAGGTCTCGGGCGCGCGCATCGACTAAAGCGCCTGGTTCACCCAGTCCTGGATCGAGCGCGCGTCCATCGCGCCGGAGACGCGCGCCGCTTCCTTGCCCTGCTTGAAGAGAATCAGCGTCGGGATCGAGCGGATGCCGAAACGCCCGGCGATACCCGGCGCCGCCTCGGTATCGAGCTTCGCGAACCGCGCGCGCGTCTTCATCTCGGCCGCCGCGCGCTCGAAGCCCGGCGCCATGGCGTGACACGGTCCGCACCACTCGGCCCAGAAATCCACCACCACCGGCAGCTCGGTGCGCGTGACCGCGGCGTCGAAAGTCGCTTCGCTCACCGGCACGGGCTTGCCATCCGCGAGCGGCGCTTTGCATTTGCCGCACACCGGACCGTCGGCCAGCCGCTCGGCCGGAACGCGATTGAGGGTCGAGCAGCCTGGGCAGCCGATCAGCACGGTTTCATGCCTGAAGCACGCGGATCACGGCGCCGTGCGCGACGAGCGCTTCGGGGCGCTTCTGCAGCCACTCGCCGTACTTGCGCTGAAACGCAGAACCATCGGCATCCGGCTTGAGCAGGCGCCGGATCTCGGCAATGTACTCTTTCGGCAAATCGGCGGGCTCGAGCTCCTCCAGGCGCACGATCAGCGCGGTGAGCGCACCGAGCCAGGCGAATGCCGGGTCGTCGATCAGCGCTTTCAGGAATTCGCCGTCCGACATGCGGCCGCGGCCGCGCTCGTAGCTTTCGCGCTCGGCGTCGACCAGCGTCTTGTGCAGGTCGAGCAGCGGACGGCGGAGGTCTTGGAGGGAAGGCATGCGCAATAAATGGGGGCAGCTCCC
>VBCP01000478.1 GCA_005888925.1 Betaproteobacteria bacterium
ACGGCGGCGTCGGCATCAATCCGCAGATCGATGCGCTGCGCCGCGGCGTCGACATCCTGGTGGCGACGCCGGGACGGCTGCTGGACCATGTGCAGCAGAAGACCGTCGACCTGCGCCAGGTCGAGATCCTGGTGCTTGATGAAGCCGACCGCATGCTCGACATGGGCTTCATCCACGACATCCGCAAGATCCTGGCGCTGTTGCCGGCGAAGCGGCAGAACCTGCTGTTCTCGGCGACCTTCCCCGACGAGATCCGCAAGCTCGCCGCCGCGTTCATGAAGGACCCGGTGACCATCGAGGTGGCGCGGCGCAATACGCCGGCCGAGCTCGTGTCGCAGGTGATGCACCCGGTCGACGCCACGCGCAAGCGCGAGCTGCTCGCGCACCTGGTCAAGACCAACGACTGGAAGCAGGTCCTGGTGTTCTGCAAGACCAAGCACGGTGCCAACCGGCTGGCACAGCAACTGTCGCGCGACGGCGTGCAGGCCGACGCGATCCACGGCAACAAGAGCCAGAACGCTCGCGAGCGCGCGCTGGGTGAGTTCAAGGAAGGCAAGGTGCGTGTGCTGGTCGCCACCGACATCGCGGCACGCGGCCTCGACATCGAGGCGCTGCCGCACGTCGTGAACTACGACATGCCGCACGTCGCCGAGGACTACGTGCACCGCATCGGCCGCACCGGCCGCGCCGGCGTCGAAGGCGAGGCGGTGTCGCTGGTGAGCCACGAAGACCGGCCGCTGATGGCGGCGATCGAGCGCCTGATCAACCGCAAGGTCGAGAGCCGCGTGATCGAGGGCTTCCAGCCCGGCACAGCCTCATAGAGGCCGGCCGAGCCGCGGCACGAGCAGCGCGGGCAGCGCCAGCAGCAGCCCCGAGGCGAGCGCGGGCAGCAGCGCCGCGATCGTCCGGAGCGTCACGGGCGTCCGTCGCGGCCCAACAACAACAATGGTCAACAACAGCGTCCCGGGGGGGCACCGAAGCCCTGGCAGGACCGCTCGGCATCGCGCCAGCAGCCCGAGCGCGATCGGCACCGCGGCCAGGGATTCCAGCGCCGCAACAATGCGCCTGCGGCCCCGGTCAACCCGGAATATCAGGCGCAAGTCGAGGAAGCCCGCAAGCGCATGCGGGAAGAAGGCGAGCAGCCGGCGGCGCCAGCGCAGTCCCAGCGCCGCCGCGAGCGCGCAGTCCCGGCGCTTTTCGCCAAAAAGACGGAGGCTCCTGAGCAGCAGTAAGCGCGGCACGCCCCTTGCACGGGTAGTTCACCATCCATAGGAGGCGTGCCAAATGAGAGAGCGATTCAACGACGTGGCGGGTCAGGCCAAGGACAGCTATAGAAGCGCTTACAACGCGGCGCGGGAATATCCGGGAACGATTGCCGCGCTGATCGTCGGCATCGGCATTACCGCGGCGTTGCTGTGGGCCGCGCGCCGTGCCGGCGGATGGCGCAACCTGCAGACCGAGGCCATCGACCGCGCGCGCCAGGGCTACGACAGGGCGCGTGAGGGCTACGGCAAGGCGCGCGAAGTGATCGCCGACCGTGCCGCCCACTTCAAGGGGCAACCCGAGACGCTGTCGGAGTAAAGGCCTCGAGCATCGTGCTCGAGAGCAGCGCATAAGCCGCCTGCCAGGCGGCTTTCACCTCTGGCGTGAAGACGTCGATCAGCGCGTGCTCGAGTGCGAACATCAGCGCGTCTTCCACCGCACGGAAATCCTTCGGCTCGACGCCGTAGGCGACGTGGCGCTTGCCGAGCTGGCGCAGCGCCACGGTGATCTTTTCAGGTCTTGCGAGGTTCGCCGCCGCCACGCTCAGCATCGCCGTCAGGTTGCGTCCCTGCTCGAGCATGTCGTCCTTGAAAAGCCTGCGCAGCCCGGGATCGACGGCGAAGAGCCGCCCGTAGAACAGCTCCGCGAACGTATCTCCCACCGGCAGGACAGCGCGCCAGGTCGACTGCACGATGTCCGCTTGCTCCCGCGTCATTGAATTCCTCCCGGCGCACGGTTCGCAAGTCGCATGCCAAGGAATTCCCGCCGAAAACGCGGGCGACGGCCCGCGCCGCAGCACTTCTCTAGGGCGCGGGCAGCGCGCTGTGCACCAGTTGCCTGCGCAGCTCCGGCAGGCACGAGCCGCAGTTCGTGCCGCACTTGAGCGTCGCCTGCAGCTCCGCCAGCGAATTGAACGCGGCAATTTCGGCCTCGCTGACGTTGAAGCAGTTGCACACCGTACGGCCGCGCGGCAGGACCTCCTTCGGGGAGTCGAGGTCCCCGACCTCGGCCTGCCGCTCCCATAAATCCCTGAGCCACGGTTCGGCGCGCGTATCGCCCGAGAGCCGCGCTGCGCGCAAGCGTCCATCTTGCAGTGCGATGCCGTTGGCCGTGTCGATGCCGAAGGCGGCGTCGATCCCGGCGATCAGCGCATCGTCCAGCGCTTCGCGCGCGGCGATGGCGAGCCGAACGCCGGGTGCATCGCGTCCGATGAGCGTTCGCGTGACGTAAGGCGCGGCGCGCATCAAGGGTTCGAGCCGTTCAAACAGCTGTCCCGTATCCGGCGCGGAGCCAAAAGCGACCAGCCGCCACGGCAACTGCGCCGGCTCGAGGCGCACCGCGCAATGCTTGAGCTCGGGCTGGCGCGACGTAGGATCGAGCGCCCCGATCGTGAGCTCGTTCACGCCCAGCCGTCCCTCCCCGTCGAGAAAGCGCTCTCCCCAGTGCATCGGCATGAAGACCACGCCGCGCGGCAGGTCCGCATCTGCCGCAACTGGGATGAACACCTCGCCACGACGTGAGCTGACCTTCGCCAGTTCCCCGTCGGCAAAGCCGCGCATGTCGTCCGGATGCACCATCAGCCGCGGCTCGGGCTCGTGCGCGAAGAGGCGCGCGATCGTCCCGGTGCGGCTCATCGTGTGCCATTGGTCGCGCAGCCGACCGGTGGTCAGGCGCAGCGGGTAGCGCTGGTCGACCTCTTCGGCCACCGGACGATAGGGCGCGACGACGAAACGCGCCCGGCCCGTAGCGGTCGGGAACACCCCATCTTCGTATAGGCGCGCCTTGCCGACCGCGGCGCCCTGCGGATAAGGCCATTGCTGCGGACCGCGTTCATCGAGCAGCGCATACGAGAGCCCGGTGATGTCGAGATCGCGGCCGCGGGTGCTCTCGCGGTGCTCGTTGAAGATGTCTTCCGGATCCCGATATGGGAAGAGCCGTCCGCCGCCCATGCGGTGCGCCAGATCCACCGCGATCTGCCAGTCCGCCCGCGCTTCTCCCGGAGGCGGCACGGCGGCGCGCACGCGGGAGATGCGGCGCTCGGAGTTGGTCATCGTGCCCTCCTTTTCGCCCCAGCCGGCGGCGGGCAGGAAGACGTGCGCATAACGCGCGGTTTCCGTGTTGCGATACGCGTCCTGCACGATCACGAGCTCGGCGCGCTCCAGGGCTTGGCGCACCAGCTTCTGGTCGGGCAGCGACTGCGCCGGGTTGGTGCAGGCGATCCAGAGAATCTTGGTCTCTCCCGCGCGGACCGCCTCGAACATTTCGACGGCGGTCTTTCCCGGCTTGTCGGGCACGGACGGCACATCCCAGAACCGCGCCACCTCGCGCCGGTGCCCGGCGTTCGACAGCTCGCGATGCGCGGAGAGCAAATTCGCCATGCCGCCGACTTCGCGCCCGCCCATGGCGTTGGGCTGGCCGGTGAGGCTGAACGGCCCCGCGCCGCGCTTGCCGATCTGGCCGGTGGCGAGGTGCAGGTTGATCAGCGCCACGTTCTTCGCCGTGCCGCTCGCCGATTGATTCAACCCCTGGCAGTAGAGCGACAGCGTCGATTTCGAGGTCGCGAACAACCTCGCCGCGTCGACCACCTCGCGCTCGGCGATGACGCACAGCGCGGCGGTGGCCGCCGGCGTCGCGGTGCCCACTGAGGCCCGAACGGTCGCGAACCCTTCGGTGTGCTCGCGCACGTAGCGCTCATCGCACCACCCCTCGCGCAGCATCACATGCAGCATGCCGTTGAAGAGCGCGACGTCGGTGCCGGGTGCGATCTGCAGATGCAGCGTCGCCGCACGCGCGGTCTCGGTCTTGCGCGGATCGACCACGATCAGATGCTGCGGGCGAGCTTGTTCGATCCGGCGAAAGAGCACCGGATGCGCCCATGCCGTATTG
>VBCP01000479.1 GCA_005888925.1 Betaproteobacteria bacterium
ACGGCAAGCTCGTGCCGCTGCACTTCATCCAGAACCTGACGGTCAAGCTGAACGGCAAGGCGGTGGTGGAAGCGCAGATCAGCCAGGCGGTGTCGCGCAACCCGGTGTTCTCGTTCCGCCTGAAAGGCGGCGCGAAGGGCGACAAGATCGAGGTGAGCTGGCTCGACAACCAGGGCGAGACCAACAGCACCGAAACCGCGATCGCGTGAGACTCATCGCACTGGGGGCGGCGCTTGCCGTGGGCTGTGCTGCGGCCTGCGCCGCCCAGGCACAGGACAGCGCCAAGGAGATCCAGCGCTACCGCCAGATGATCGCCGAGGGCAGCCCGGCGGAGCTCTTCGAGCTCGAGGGCGAGGCGCTCTGGAAAAAAGCCCAGGGGCCGAAGAACGTCTCCCTGGAGAAATGCGACCTGGGCCGCGGCGCGGGCGTGCTGAAGGGCGCGTACGCGCGGCTGCCGCGCTACTTCAAGGACGCCGACCGGGTGATGGACCTGGAGACCCGGCTCCTCTACTGCATGACCACGCTGCAGGGCCGCAGCCGCGAGGAAGCCACGAAGCGCGTCTTCGGCACGGCCGACCAGCCATCGGAGATGGAATCCCTTTCCGCCTATATCGCTGCGCAGTCGCGCGGCACGAAGCTCGATCCCGGCATCTCGCACCCGAAGGAAAAGGAAAGCTACGAGCTCGGCCGCGCGCTCTACTTCCACCGCGCCGGCGCCTGGGATTTCTCCTGTGCGAGCTGCCACGGCGAGGAAGGCAAGCGCATCCGCATGCAGGACCTGCCGGTGCTCTACAAGCCCGCATCCGCGCGGCCGATCATCGCGACCTGGCCGGCGTATCGGGTCTCGACGAGCCAGTTCGTCACCCTGCAGTGGCGCATGAACGACTGCTATCGCCAGATGCGCACACCCGAGCCGAACTTCGGCTCGGAGACCACGGTGGCGCTGATCCATTTCCTCACCGCGACCGCGAAGGGCGAGACCTACAAGGGGCCCGGGAGCAAGCGATGAAGGTCTTCGCCCTGCTCCTCGCACTCATGGTTGCGCTACCGGCGGCGGCGGAGCCTACGCCAGCGGAAGTGCAGAAAATAATGCAGCGCGATTTCCATCCGCGCGGCCAGGCGACGATGGAGCGCCTCGCCCAGGACGGCGTGCAGCGCGTCTGCACCGAGACCCGCGACCGCCCGCCGGCGGAGGTGACGAAGGCACTCGAAGCCGACCAGATGAAGACCATCACATATCCGCAGGGCAGCCTGATGGGCGATTGGAAGCGCGGCGAGACCATCGCGCAAAGCGGACGCGGCCTGACGTGGAACGACAAGGCGGGCGAAGCGGGCGGCGGCAGCTGCTACAACTGCCACGAGCTTTCGCCGCAGGAGTTCTCGCACGGCACCATCGGGCCGAGCCTGCGCGGCTTCGGCAAAACGCGCGGCGCGGGCGCAGACCTGCAGCGCTACGTCTACGGCAAGATCTACAACGCCAAGGCGTACAACCTCTGCTCGCAGATGCCGCGCCTGGGGCTTTCCGGGACGCTCACGCCCGAGCAGATCAAGGATCTGGTCGCGCTGCTGCTCGATCCCGCCTCGCCGGTCAACCAGTAGTTTGCAGCGGCGCGCCTTCCTACGGCTCCTGGCTCTCGCCGCCGCCGCGGGAGCCACGCTGCGGCCGCGAGCGAGCGATGCGCAGGCGGCGGATCAGCTCTATGAGCTCGCGCCCTTCGGCAACGTTTCGCTGCTGCACATCACCGATGTGCACGCGCAGCTCCTGCCGGTCCACTTCCGCGAGCCCAACGTAAACATCGGCGATGGCCATCCGCCGCATCTCGTCGGCGAGCGGCTTCTTGGCCATTACGCCATCGCGCCCGGCAGCGCGCAGGCGCACGCCTTCACGCACCTCGATTTCGAAGCCGCCGCGCGCCGCTACGGCAGGATGGGCGGCTACGCGCATATCGCGACGCTGATGAAGCGGCTGCGCGCCTCGCGGCCGCACGCGCTCGTCCTCGACGGCGGCGACAGCTGGCACGGCTCGGCCACCGCGCTCTGGACCCAGGGCGCGGACATGATCGGCGCGCAGCGGCGCCTGGGCGTGCAGTACATGACCGCCCACTGGGAATTTACCTACGGGGCCGAGCGCATGCTGCAGGCAGTGAAAGAGCTCGCGCCGATCCAGTTCCTCGCGCAGAACGTGCGCACCGTGGACTTCGAAGACCCCGTGTTCACGCCTTACGCAATGCATGAAGGAGTGGCGATCATCGGCCAGGCCTTTCCGTACACGCCGATCGCCCACCCGCGCCACCGCTTCCCGGATTGGTCCTTCGGCATCCAGGAAGCGCGCCTGCAGAAGCTGGTCGACGAGACGCGCGCCAAGGGCGCGCGGGCCGTGGTGCTGCTCTCGCACAACGGCATGGATGTCGACCTCAAGCTCGCCGGACGCGTGCACGGCATCGACGCGATCCTCGGCGGGCACACGCACGACGGCGTGCCGGCGCCGGTGCTGGTCGGCAAGACGCTCGTCACCAATGCCGGCTCGCACGGCAAATTCATCGGCGTGCTCGACCTCCAGGTGGACGCGGGTGGCGTGCGCGACTATCGCTATCGCCTGCTGCCGGTGTTCGCCAATCTGTTGTCCGCGGACGCCGACATGGCGGCGTACATCGCGCAGGTCCGGGCGCCGCATGCAGCCAAGCTCGCGGAGAAACTGGCGGTGAGCGAAGGTCTGCTCTATCGCCGCGGCAATTTCAACGGCACGATGGACGAGCTCATCCTGCGCGCGCTGCTCGAGCAGAAAGAAGCCGAGATCGCGTTGTCGCCGGGGTTTCGCTGGGGCGCGACGCTGCTTCCCGGCGATGCCATCACGCGAGAGGATGTGATGGCGCAGACGGCGATCACCTATCCGCAGGTGACGACGAGCGAGCTCACCGGCGCCGAGATCAAAACCGTGCTGGAGGACGTCGCCGATAATTTGTTCAACAGCGACCCGTACCGGCAGCAGGGCGGCGACATGGTGCGCGTCGGCGGCATGAGCTACGCGATCGCGCCGCGGGCGAAGATCGGCAGCCGCATCTCGGAGCTGCGCCTGCGGGGAAAACCGCTCGACGCCGGCAAGCGCTACAAGGTGGCGGGATGGGCGCCCGTGCGCGAGGGCGAGACGGGCGAGCCGGTGTGGGAGGCGGTGGAGCGCCATCTGCGCGGCCTCAAGAGCGTGCCGCCGCTCGAGGTCAACCGGCCGCGGCTGGTCGGCGTCGGGCGCAATCCGGGGTTGACGTAGTATCGTCCGGCGTAAGAAAAAAGCATGCCTCGATGCTCAAACTCCGGAGAGAGACTTGCCCTGCCGGCACGCTTCGCCGCGTTCCTGCTGGTGGGTGGCTCGTGTCTCGCCGCCAACACCCTCGTCCTCTGGGCGCTCACCGCGGGGCTCGGCATCCATTACCTCGCCTCGACGGTGATCGCCTTTGCCGCCATCACACCGCTCGGGTTTCTGCTCAACAAATGGCTTACTTTCCGCACGCGGCGCGAGTACGCCCGGATCGAGCTGCCACGCTACTTGAGCGCCATGGCGGCGAGCTTCGGCGCCAATCTCCTGCTCATGTACCTGCTCGTCTCGGTCCTTGGCCTGTGGTATCTGGCGGCCAGCATCCTGGTGGCGGTGGTGCTCGTCATCGCCAACTTCCTCGCGAGCGATCGCTGGAGCTTCCGGGTGCAGCGG
>VBCP01000077.1 GCA_005888925.1 Betaproteobacteria bacterium
GAGCAGCCGTGCGTGATGCGCCCCTCGCGCGTGACGTGCGTCGCCTCGACCATCAGCAGCCCGGCGCCGCCGTAGGCGAGATGGCCGAGATGGACCAGGTGCCAGTCGTTCATGCAGCCGTCGTCGGCCACGTACTGGCACATCGGCGAGACCACGATGCGGTTGGGCAGCGTGACGCCGCCGAGCTGGATCGGGGTGAAGAGCTTAGGGAGCGCCAACCTCGATTTTCCTTTCCGCGAACGCGCGCCGCAGCGCCTTGGCGAAGGCCGCGGCGCCGGGCTGGTCGCCGTGGATGCACAGCGTGTCGGCCGCCACAGGCACGCGCTTTCCCGAGAGACTGGTGACGTAGCCCTCCTCGATCATCGCCAGCGCCTGCTTCACCGCGCTTCCCGCGTCCTCGATCATGCCGCCGGGCTTGTCGCGCGGCGCGAGCGTGCCGTCGTCGGAATAGCCGCGGTCGGCGAACACCTCGCCGCAGACCGCGATGCCTGCCTTTTTCGCAATCTCAAAATTTTTACTGCGGGACAGCACATACAGCATTGCACCCAGGTCTTTCGCCGCGCGCACCATGGCGTCCGACAAGCCTTCGTCGTTCGCCGCCATGTTGTAGAGCGCGCCATGGCACTTGATGTGATGCAGCTTGGCGCCGGCGGCGCGCGCGAAGGCCTCCACGGCGCCGGCCTGGTAGACGACGAGGTCGTACATCTCCTGCGGCGAGATCTTCATCACGCGCCGGCCGAAGCCCTGGAGGTCGGGCAGCGAGGGATGCGCGCCGATCGCCACGCCGTGGTCGAGCGCGAGGCGCACCGTCTTCCTGATGGTGGCGGGATCGCCACCATGGAAGCCGCAGGCGATGTTCGCCGAGCTGATGTGCGGCATGACTTCGGCGTCGGCGCCCATCTTCCAGGCGCCGTAGCTCTCGCCCATGTCGCAGTTGAGGTCGATGCGTTTCATAAGATCCGTACAACGTCCGTAATTATTGGGCCCTTCGAATAATTACGGACGTTGTACAGAATTCTACTTGCCATATTCCCAAGCGATGCCGCGCAGCATGGTCTCCATGCGCGTGCGCGTGTCCTTGCGCAGCTCCGCCGCCATGTCGAGCGTGGTGCGCGCGAAGTGCACGGTGCCGCCGGGGGCGATCTGCGCGAGGCGCGGCACGTCGGCCGAGGCGATCTCGGCGATGCGCGGATAGCCGCCCGTGGTCTGGTGATCGGCCATCAGCGCGATCGGCACGCCGTTCGCCGGCACCTGCACGCTGCCGAGGCACGTGGGCCCGGACAGGATCTCATCCGTTTTGCTGCGCGTCAGCGGCGGCCCGCCGAGGCGATAGCCCATGCGGTTCGAGTCCGGCGTCACGCGCCAGACGGTGTCGAAGAATACGCGCTGCATGTTGGCGTCGAAGTCCCCGAAGTGCTCCCCCTCGATCGCGTGCAGCACGATCGGCTCGCGGTCGGGCACGGTGAGCGGCGGCACCGACCAGCGCACGCTCGAGCCGCGCTTGTCCTTGTGCTTGAGCGCCGCGAAGCGCTCGCGCGAGAGCTTCGCCGACTCGGGCGCGAGCGGCAGCAGGTCGCCGCGCTTGAGCACCCGGCCATCGAGGCCGCCGAAGCCGCCGGGCAGATACGTGCTCCTGCTGCCCAGCACCTCCTCCACCGCAATGCCGCCGGCGACCGCGAGGTAGCCGCGCGCGCCGCGCGCCGCACGGCTGATCGAGACGCGCGAACCCCGCGCGACCAGCACCGGCCGGTTGATCGGCATGTCGGCCTCGAATTCGGCGCCCACGAGAGCGACGAGGCTGTCGCGCTCGAACAGCAGGTCGGGACCGAGCACCGTGAGCTCGAGCGCCGCCGCGCCGTGCTCGTTGCCGACCAGCGCGTTGGCGAGCGTCAGCGCGAGCGGATCCATCGCGCCGCCGGGACACAAGCCCACATGCTGGTGGCCGTGGCGCCCGATGTCCTGCACGGTCATCAGCAGTCCCGGGCGCACGACCTGGATGCTCATTTGCCCACCAGCTTCTGGAACTCGGCGCGCGAGATCGGCTTGACGCGCACGCGATCGCCGGCGGCGAACAGGCTCGGCTCCTGGCGCTCGGCGTCGAACACCGCGAGCGGGGTGCGGCCGATGATGCTCCAGCCCCCCGAGATGGCGTAGGGATAGACCACCGTCTGGTCGTTGGCGATCGCCACCGAGCCCGCGGGCACGATGGCGCGCGGCGCCGCGCGGCGCGGCACCGCGAGCTTCGGACTCAGCCCGCCCATGTACGCGTGTCCGGGCGCGAAGCCGATCATCAGCACGCGGTAGTCGCTCGTCGAGTGGAGCTGCACCGCCTCCTCCGGCGCGACCTTGGCGAGCGCCGCGACTTCGGCGAGATCGGGCGCGAACTCGGACTCGTAGCACACCGGCACCTCCACCGTGCGCAGGACGTCGCCCGGCTTGGGCAGTCCCTCCTTCAGGCAATCGCTCACGGTGTTGAGCGCCGCGGTCAGGGCGTCGCCGCTAAGCGCGGGATGATCCGGATCGAAATGGATCGCCAGCCCGCCGAGCGCCGGCACCACGTCGCGGATCCAGGGCAGCGCGCGGCCGTGCAGCATGGTCGCCAGGCGCTGCACCGCCGAATTCACTTCCAGGTCGAGCGTCTTCGAGAACTCGACGTAGACCGCGCAATCTCCCAGCGGTACTGCGCCCAGCGGCGCGAGCTTAGCCAATCGTGGGAACCGCGACGCCGATCATGGAATCGCGCGTCACGATGCCGGCAAGGCGCGCCTCGTCCCAGCCTTCCGTGCCCTGCGGCCGCATCGGCAGCACCAGGTAGCGCATGTCAGCCGTCGAGTCGTGCACGCGGATCTGCACCGCCTCGGGAATGCGCAGCCCGAACTCCGCCAGCACCGCGCGCGGCTCGCGCACCATGCGCGAGCGGTAGTTGCGCGACTTGTACCAGTCCGGCGGAATGCCGAGCAGCACGCGCGGATAGCACGAGCACAGCGTGCAGACGATCGCGTTGTGCACCTGCGGCGTGTTCTCGACCACCACGAGCCGCAGCGCCGGTATTTCCAGCCCGAGTTCCTCGCATGCTGCCGTGCCGTTCTTCAATAGTCTCTGACGGAAGGCGTCATCGATCCATGCCTTGGCGACCACGCGCGCGCCGCGCTCGGGCTGCCGCGCCCGCATCGCCGCCACCTCGGCGTTCACCTGCTCGTCGGTGACCAGCCCCTTCTCCACCAGCAGCTCGCGCAGGCTGGTCTCCATCAGCTGGTAGTAAGTGAACGGCTGATACGTACCGCGATCGCTCATCGGGTCGCCCCCCTGTCAAGGGGGGAAGCGAGCTTGCGAGCGGGGGGGTTTGTTTTTTCCAAAACCAACCCCTCGCTCACTTCGTTCGCGCCCCCCTTAACAGGGGGGCAGCAAAAAGTCGCAGTGCTCATGCTTTCTCCAGCCAATGCTGAAAGATTTCGATCTCGACCACGTCCGAGTCCGGACCGCGATAGTCGGGCCAGACTTCCTTCTGCTTGAAGCGCACCCGGTAGAGCGGCTGCGCCGGCAGTCCATCCCGCATCTGCGCCAGCTCCTCCGGATTGGGGAAACAGCCGCAAAAGCGCTCGATCTCCCCTGTATGCCCGCGGATGTAGAACGGCGTGCGGATATGGCCGAGCGGCGCGGTCGCGCGCACCTTGACCTTCTCCCCGATACCAAACCTGGGAGCAATGGCCGGATACCCCGTGGCGAACTGCGGCTTCATCGCTTGCGCTGCTCCACTTCCTGCATCTTGCGCCCGAGCTCTTCGGTGGTGATCAGGCCGCGCTGGATGAGCGTCTGCGTGAGCGAGCTGATCCACTTCTCGTAGTACGAGAGCTTGTCGTACGCATCCGGCGGCAGCGCCTCGATGTTCTTGCGCAGCTCATCGACCGTGATGCGCCCGCCGCCGCGCAGCAGCTGCACCATCGCATCGACGCGGCGCTCCCACTCGGGATAGTCGTGCTCGGTGGGCTCGACCTTGCCCGCCGGCTGCCCGCCCATGTCGTGATGGCCACGTTGGATCATGCGACCCACTCCGATACCGGCGCCTTTGCCTCGTGCAGCGGCTGGCAGACGATGTCGACCAGCGTCGGCTCGGCCGATGCCAGCGCCTGCTTCAACACGGGCTGGACCTGGGAAGGATCGGTCACGCGCCAGCTGCGGATGCCGAAGGCGCTCGCGACTGCCGCATGGTCCGTCGCACTGAAGTCGACGGAAAAGTAGCGCTGCCCATATCCCGTCTTCTGCCCGGCCTTGATCCAGCCATAGGTCCCGTTGGAGATCACGATCGCGGTCAGCGGAAGCCTAAGACGTGCCAGCGTCTCCAGCTCGCCCACACACATGCCGAAGCTACCATCACCCATCACCGTAACCGTCTTTACATCGGGCCGCCCGACATGGGCCCCAATGGCGGCGGAGAGTGCGTAGCCCAGTGCGCCGTGCGCCCGGTTGGAGAAATAGCGGCGCCCGGTGCCGCGTACCACGTGATAGGCGGAAAAATAGGGACACGGCGTGCCGGGATCGGCGACCAGGATGGCGTCGGGATCGAGCAACCGCGAAAGCTCGAACACCACGCGCTCAGGCTTGATCGGCGTGTCGTCCGAACGCGCGAGCACCTCGAATTTCTCGAACTTGGCGCGCTTCTTCGCGTCGATCGTGGAGAGGTCGCCCTCGCGCTGGAAGCCTTCCAGCTCAGTGAGCAAAGCCGAGAGCGCGAGCTTCGCATCGCCGACGAGCGGCACGTCGACCTTGTAGTTGCGCCCGGGCACCGCCGGATCGACGTCGATGTGAATGATGCGCGCCTCGCCGGGCGCCGGATGGCGCCAGCGCTCGGTGGTCACCGAGCCGGCGCGGCAGCCGACGAACACGATCACGTCCGCCGCATCGACGATGGCGCGCGTCTCGGGCGTGCCGCCATTGGAGCCGACCACGCCGACCGACTGCGCGCAGCGCTCGTCGATCGAGCCTTTGCCGCTGATGGTGGTGGCGACCGGCGCGCTCAATTTCTCGGCGAGCTCGCAGAGCTCGGCTTCGGCGCGCGAGATCACCACGCCGCCGCCGCAAATGAACAATGGGTGCTTCGCCGAACGCAAAAC
>VBCP01000480.1 GCA_005888925.1 Betaproteobacteria bacterium
CGGGCGGACGCTCGACGATGCTGCGCTCGGCGACATCCTCGCCTTCCTCGAGGCGCTCACCGGCGAGGTGCCGTCGAACTACGCGCCGCCGGGTCAGCGGCCGGAGATGTAGCCTGGAGTGATACACGCTTGTTGTTGTACGAATGCGTGCCGACCTCGCGAAAGCCGAACTTGGCGTGAAAGCGGATCGCCGGGTCGGACAGCACCCCGAACATTTCCTCGGCATGCCCCGCGACCTGCGGCTCCAGCGTCAGACGGCTGGTGGCGATCATGCGCATGTTCACACGCTGGAAAACTCGACATTCGCAATCCAGTTGCGCTTCCTGCGCGCCAGGCGCGAATCGGTTCCCTCGCCATCGAAGTTTGCTGGTGCGCGACTAAGGAGCGATGGATCGACGCCCTCGAACGCGTTGACGCTGACCACCGCATAGAGATGGCCGTCGATCCGGCTGGTGACGACCGGCACGATGCCGCACTGTGAGCAGATATGGAACTCCGCGGTGCGGGTGCCGAAGGCGTATTTGGAGACGAGCGATGGATCCTTGACCGTCACCTTCAAGGCACCGCGCGGATTGGAGGTCCACACGCCGCCGTGCTTGATGCAGAACGAGCAGCCACACGCGCGCGCAGGAATCTCCGTAGGGTCGGGCTCCCAGGTCAGGGAGAACGCGATGTTCCCGCAATGGCACTTGCCGTGGATCATCATGAAAACAGCACCAGTGCCAGGGCCACGGCAGCCGGCAGCGCCTGTACCCAGAGAATCTTCAGGTTCGCGGTGAAGGCACCGAATACGCCGGCGACGATGACACAGCCTAGAAAGAAGATCTTAATCGGGTCACCGCTCGCTCCCAGGGCGAGGCCCCAGATCAATCCGGCGGCGAGGAAGCCGTTGTACAGGCCCTGGTTCGCGGCCAGCGACTTCGACGCCGCGGCGAACTCCGGCGTCAGGCCGAAGGTCCGCAGGCCGCGCGGCTTGTCCCAGAGGAACATCTCGAGGACGAGAAAATACAAGTGCAGGAGTGCGACCACGGCAACGGCGATGTTCGCGACGGTCGTCATTTTGTTCAGAACCCGTAGAGGCGAGCGGGATTATCAACCAGGATTTTCTGCTGCAGCGCCGGCTCGGGGGCCATCTGCGCGAACAGATCCATCAGGTCGCCGTCGTTCGGCATGTGCTTCCCGACGTTCGGATGCGGCCAGTCGGTGCCCCAGAGGGTGCGCTCGGGCGCGGCCTCGATCAGCTTGCGCGCGAAGGGCACGGCGTCGGTGAACGGCGGGCCGATCGACGATACGCGCTCGGCGCCGCAGATCTTCACCCAGAACTTGTCATGCTTCATCCACTCGAGCAGCAGCTTGAACGGCTGCTGGTCGAGACCATCCGCCGCCTTAACGCGGCCCATGTGGTCGATGACCATCGGTACCGCGATTTTCCGGAAGAGATCGCTGAGCTCCACCAGATCCACCGCATCGAGGTGCAGGATCAGGTGCCACCCCATCGCCTTCACGCGCTCGACCGTGCGCTGGAAGAACGCCATGTCGGGCCGGCCGCCGAGATGTTTGACGAAGTTGAAGCGCACGCCGCGGATGCCGCCGTCGTGCAGGCGCTGAAATTCGCGCTCGCCGTAGGTTTCATCAATGATGGCAGTACCGCGATAGCGCCCATTCGAGCGCGCGATGCCGTCGAGCGTGACGCGCATGTCGGCGCCGTGGCAGCTCGCGTGCACGATGACCGCACGCTCGATCCCCAGCGTTTTATGGAGCTTTTGTAGATTCTCGAAGGGCGCATCTGGCGGCCAGTACGGCGCGTCGGGCGCGTAGGGAAATTTCGCCGCCGGGCCGAAGATGTGGCAGTGCGCGTCGCAGGCGAGCGGCGGCGGCCGGAATTTCGGCTTGCGGGTGTTCGGATCGGGCGGTGCAGTGGTTTTCACGGAAGCGGCGCGGCAGAATTATGCCGATGTCTCAACTTCGGTGTCTGCTCAGCCTGCTGCTGCTTGTTTCGTGCAGCGCGTTTCCCCAACCGTTCCCGAGCCGGCCGGTGACGCTGATCGTACCCTTCTCGCCCGGCACCGGCATCGACATCCTGGCGCGCGTCATCGCGCCGAAGCTCTCCGAGAAATGGGGCCAGGCGGTCGTGGTCGAGAACAAGGCCGGCGCGAGCGGCAACATCGGCACC
>VBCP01000481.1:0-2539 GCA_005888925.1 Betaproteobacteria bacterium
AGACAATAGTCCCCCGCAGAACTGATAGATACCTCGGTGCACGCGTGACGCTGCGCAAAGCTCGTGCATCCGCCGACTAGTAGCGCGATTCCAATTGCGAGCGGGCGGCTGATCATGACCTCTAACGTCAAATCATCAGAAGAAGTGCCGTCTATCATAGCTAAGGAAACTCTGCGCCTTCGATCAACGTTCTTGGAATCAGCGCCTTAGCGTCCGTAACTTTTAAAGGGCGGCGTGTTATCCGACGCGAAATGGCGCAAGGATCTGATTCGCCATTCGAAACGGTTTCATCGCCGGACGCGCGGGAAAAACTGCCGGCTCGAGCGCTCTTAGGCGGCGCTCATCGCTGCAAAAACGTGGTCTGTCCCTGATTTAGGAAGCGGGGATCAGCAGGCGTGCGTGGCGCGCGTCGGTGCTCACGCTGACGTCGAGGCTCGCGCTGCCGGCGAAGAGGCGCGCGAGGCGCTCGCGAACGCCGGCGATGTTCGGCTCCGCCGTCGCGGCGCTGCCACGGGAGTTGCTGCGCACCGAGACCTCCAGTCCCGCCTCGCGGCGCTGCGCGCGGATCTCGACTTGCGTCGCCGAGTCGAGCGCCCAGCGCACGAGCGGCAGCAGCAGCATCGCCGGCATCGGCAGCGTGCGCGCCTCCGGCGCGACGGAGATGTCGACTTGCGGGCTCGGGTCGGTGCGGTGCGCGACCAGCGCGAGATAGGCTTCGGCGAGCTCTTGCTCGCCCGCGACCGTCGCGGTGGCCGCGGCGTCGCCGGGTAAAGCGGCGCGCAGAAATCTAATGAGCGCGTCTAGCGCTTCCTGGCCGGCCTGCACGTCGCGCTCGTAGGCGCGGTCGACCTCGAGCAGGCTATCGAACAGCAGTTCCGGGTCGACGCGGCCTTGCATGGCGCGCAGGTCGCCTTCGACCACGCGGCGCTCGGCCGCCAGCGCCGCAAGCTGCGTCTGATGCAGCCGCTCGGTCACGCGCCGGCTCGCCTGCAGCATCGTATAGAGCCCGATGAGAAGCAGCGCCCACGCGGACGCGATGCTGAAGTTATAGGCAATGCGGTGGAAAGCGCTGAGGAAGACCAGCCCTTCCGTGTCCGCGAGCGCCGGCCAGAGGTAGAAAATCGCTTGCCCGAAAGCGGTCGTCGCTATTGCAGCAGCTAGCAGTGCAACGAACAGCCGCTTCCCGGTCCCGGCAGATTCGCCGAGCAGGTTGTCGGCCGCGACGGCGCAAGCGATCCCGATCACCGCCACGAGGAAGTACATCACCGTCCAGGTGCCGACCATTCCTACGGTAGAAGCATGGGGGCCGGGGCCGCCGAGCCAGGCCGAACCGAGATGCGCGCACTCCACCACGAGCGAGAACCCCAGCGCGAACAGCACGTGACGCCAGCCGAATCCGGCGAAGAGTTTCATGACAAAGGCAGCGTGATGACGGCGGCCACGCCGCGAGGCGCATTGGCCTCGAGCCGCAGGGCGGCGCGCTCGCCGTAGAGCGCGGCGAGGCGCGCGCGGATGTTGGCAAGCCCGACGCCCGAACCGGACGTGCCGGTGAATCCCCGTCCGGTATCGGCCACCGTCAGCTTGAGCGCATCGGCGGCCTTCTCCGCCTTGATGCGGATCGCGCCGCCTTCGGCGAGCGGCGCGAGGCCGTGCTTGATCGCGTTCTCGACGAGCGTCGCGAGCATCATCGACGGAACGCGCGCGCCGAGGAGCGGCGCCGGTGCCTCGATCGACGTCTCCAGCCGCTCGCCCATGCGGATCTTCTGCACCCCGAGATAGGCCGAGACGAGGTCGATCTCGTCGGCGAGCGTCGTTTCGTTCTCGCGCATGCGCGGCAGGGCCGCTCGCAGATAGCGCGTGAGCTGGGCAAGCATCGCCCGCCCCGCAACCGCGTCGCTCTGGCAAAGCCGCCGCACGTTGGAGAGCGTGTTGAACAGGAAATGCGGCTCGACCTGCGCTTGCAGCAGGCGCAGCCGGGTCGCCATCTGCTGGGTCTCGAGCGCGCCGCGGCGCAGCTCCGCGGCGCGCACTTCTCCCTGCGCGGCGTGCGCGCGCAGATAAAAGACGTAACCGGCGACCAGGACGACGCCCGCGCCGAACCACGACATGAACACCAGCACCATGTACTGCGGACCTTCGCCGGCGGGCGTTGCGCCGATGGCGTAGCGCACCAGCGCAGCGATTGCGGTGCTAGCGACCGCCGCAGCCACGGCGACGCCGAAATTCTCGCGCCCTGCGCGTCCCGCCGCATTGAGCATCACGAGCGCCGTGATGAGCATCGTAACGGCGGTGACGAGGTACACCGACAAGCGCGAGAGCCAGCCGAGCGCCATGTCCGCAGCACCACCGCCTACCACGCCGACCTTTGGCGACAGGACCCACTCCAGCGCTTGTAGCGCGCAGTACCCGCCGACGAGGGCGAGGGCGCTCCACGACAGTCCGTTGAGCAGGCGCTGCATCGCTACATCTGCCGGAAGAGCTGAGTGTACGCGTCGCTCACCTGCAGGAGCTCCTCGCGGCGCTTGAGCCGCACCTGCGT
>VBCP01000481.1:2576-5465 GCA_005888925.1 Betaproteobacteria bacterium
CGTCACCACGCGCGTGTATTTGCTGTCGGCCTGGAAGTAGCAGATGTCCTCGACGGTGATGATGCGCACCGTCTGGCCCTGTGAGGCGTTGATCCAGCGGAGAAAGCCCCGGCTGCCGCCGCCGAGCTCGCGCAACAGGCCCTCGAGGGCAGGCGCGGGCCGGCCGATGCGCTCCTTCAGGCGCGCCACCGTGGTGGCGAGGCGCGCCGCCTGCACCGGCTTCAGGATGTAGTCCGCGGCGCCCTGCTCGAAGGCGGCGAGGGTGTGCTGGTCGTAGGCGGTGACGAACACGACGTGGCAGCGGCCGCTCGCCTGGCGCGCCACCTCGAGGCCGTTCAGCCCCGGCATGTTGATGTCGAGGAACAGGACGTCCGGGGCGTGCTTCTCCAGCGCCTGCAGCGTGGCGATGCCGTCAGCGGTCTCGCCGACCACCGCGAGCTCGGGCCAGAGCGAAGCGAGGAGCTCGGCGAGCTCTTCGCGCAGCAGCGGCTCGTCCTCGGCGATGATGGCGCGTGCGGTAGGCAAGGCGGATCAATGATCGCATTTCACAGCGCCTTGGTGCCCGGGCACATCTTGGCGAGATCGGACGGCGTGCGCGTCGCGGTGACCATCACGTGCTCGGGCTCCTGGTTGGCGAGCACCGCGCGCTCGGTGCTGTCGACCATGGCCGCGTGCAGGGCGGTCAGGGCAGCGGCGTTGATGGCGACCGCGAGGGCGAGGATCGTGAGGCGCATTGTTGATTTCATGGTGGTTCTCCCGGCTTCGATGGGGGCAGAGTAGGCGCCGGCCCCGGGCCGGACAACGCCGTTGCGACGAAACGCCGTTTTGGACGACTGAACCGGCGCCGCGGCGGATGGACCGCTATGGCGTACTTCGACTGGGCGAGCCTCCTCCATGGCAGGAGGATGCATGCGCCGCGCGCCTATCTCAAACGTTAAATACGCCGCCTATGCATGAGCAGATGGAATGTCAGCGCGCCGGTAGGGCAGTGGCGGTCCAGCCGCCGCCGAGCGCGTGGATCAGCCCGACGCTCGCGGTCAGGCGCCGGCCGAGCACGTTGACCGCGGTGCGCTCGTTGCTCAGTGCCGTGGCCTGCGCGGTGATGACGTTGAGGTAGCTGACCACGCC
Organism: Betaproteobacteria bacterium; assembly: GCA_005888925.1. Classification (GTDB taxonomy): domain Bacteria; phylum Pseudomonadota; class Gammaproteobacteria; order Burkholderiales; family SG8-39; genus SCGC-AG-212-J23. The sequence goes on from VBCP01000481.1 coordinate 3,705, forward strand.
CGCCGAGTACTGGTTGTTGGTGAGCTCGAGCGCATGGCGCGCGGCCTGCACCACCTCGTCCTGCAGCGCCGCTTCCTCCCCGAGGATGCGCAGCGCCGCGAGGTTGTCCTCGACCTCCTGGAAGCCCGTGAGCACGGCCTGACGGTAGGTCCCCACCTGCACGTCGTAGGCGGCCACGGCCTGGTCGGTCGTCGCGCGGCGCAGCCCGCCGTCGAAGATGGCCTCGGCCGCCGCGGCGCCGAGCGACCAGAAGCGGCTCGGCGCCGTCAATAAGTCTGCGATGTGGGTCGTGCGAAAGCCGCTCGCGCCGGAAAGCGTCAGCGTCGGAAAATACGCCGCCTTGGCAACGCCGATCTGTGCGTTCGCGGCCGCCATCGCGCGATCGGCCGCGGCGATGTCGGGCCGCCGCTCGAGGAGCTCCGAAGGCAGCGCGACGGGCACCTGCGGCATGTGGATCGCGAGATCGCTCGGCGCCAGCGCGAAATTCGCGGGCGCGTCGCCCAGCACCAGCGCGATCGCGTGCTCGAGCTGCGCGCGTTCGACGCCCACGTCGATCAACTGCGCCTGGGCGCTCTTCAGCTGCACCTCGGCTTGCACCACGTCGACGCGCGCGGCGACGCCGGCCTGGTAGCGGTTCTGGGTGAGCTCGAGGGAGCGCGCGTAGGCCTTCACCGTGTCCTCGAGCAGGCGCTTCGTGGTATCCGCGACGCGCAGCGCGAAGTACTGCTGCGCTAGCGTCGCACGCGCCGAGAGCCGCGCCGCCTCGAGCTGCGCCGCGCTCGCCTGCCAGTTCGCCTCGCCGGACTCCACCGAGCGGCGCACGCGCCCCCAGAGGTCGAGCTCCCAGCCGGCGTTGAGGCCGAGGTTGTAGTTGTTGACGGCGCCGGTGGCGAAGTTCGGCTGGTTCGAGAGCGACGGCGCCTTGCTGCGCGTGACGGAGGCGTTGGCGGTCAGCGTGGGGAAAAGGCCCGCGCGCGCCTGGTCGGCCACCGCGCGCGCCTGGCGCAGGCGCGCCTCGGCGATGCGGATATTCTGGTTGGAGATCTCCACCTTCTGCATCAGCCGGTCGAGCTCGGCATCGCCGAACACCGTCCACCACGAGCCGCGCGGCAGCTGATCTTTCGGCTGCGCTTCGCGCCAGCCCTGCAGCTCCTTGAACTGCGCCGCGACCGGCGCGTCGGGCTTGCGATAGTCGGGGCCGACTGCGCACCCCGCCAACGCCAGGACGATGAAAATCGCGAGCCTCATGGCGCGGTCCGGAACCGCCCGCGCACGCTGCGCGTCCAGAAGCGGTTGAAGCGATCGACGTAGAGATAGACCACCGGCGTCGTGTAGAGCGTGAGCAGCTGGGAGAGGATCAGGCCGCCGACGATGGCGATGCCCAGCGGCTGGCGCAGCTCGGCGCCGTCGCCACGGCGCAGCACGAGCGGCAGCGCGCCGAGCAGCGCCGCCATCGTCGTCATCATGATCGGCCGGAAGCGCAGCAGGCAGGCTTCGTAGATCGCATCAGGCGGCGCTCTTCCGGCGCGCTCGGCGTCGAGCGCGAAATCCACCATCAGGATGGCGTTCTTCTTCACCAGCCCGATCAGCAGGAACACCGCGATCAGCGCGATCACGGTGAACTCGGCCTTGAACGCCATCAGGGCGAGCAGTGCGCCCAGGCCGGCGGAGGGGAGCGTCGAGAGGATGGTGAGCGGATGCACCGTGCTCTCGTAGAGGATGCCGAGCACGAGATACATGGTGAGGATCGCCGCCAGGATC
>VBCP01000482.1 GCA_005888925.1 Betaproteobacteria bacterium
CTCGCCGCGCGCACGCGCGACGTCGCCGGCGCCGAGGATGCGCTGTCGGAAGCATTCGCGGCCGCGCTCGCCGACTGGCCGGCGAGCGGCGTGCCGCGCGCGCCGGAGGCGTGGCTGCTGACGGTGGCGCGGCGCAAGCTCGTCGATGCCGCGCGGCGCCGCCGTACCACCGAAGACAGCGTCGAGGTGGTCCAGTTGCTTTCGGAGGTGGAAAGCGACGGTGACATCCCCGACGAGCGCCTGCGCCTGATGTTCGCCTGCGCGCACCCGGCGATCGACGAGGGCGTGCGCGCGCCGCTCATCCTGCAGGTGGTGCTCGGCTTCGACGCCGCTGCAATCGCCTCGGCCTTCCTCGTCGCGCCGGCGGCGATGGGCCAGCGCCTGGTGCGCGCGAAGAGCCGCATCCGCCAGGCGGGCATCCCGTTCAGCGTGCCGGGGCGCGGCGAGCTCGCCGAGCGGCTCGATGCCGTGCTGGAAGCGATCTACGCCATCTTCGCCGAGGGCTGGTCCGATCCCGCCGGTACCCAGGCGCAAACCCGGGGCCTGGCGGAGGAAGCGATCTGGCTCGGGCGCCTGGTCGCGTTGCTCTTGCCGCCGGAGCCCGAGGTGCTGGGACTGCTCGCGCTGATGCTGCATGCCGAAGCCCGGCGCGCCGCGCGGCGCGATGCGGCGGGCGAGTTCGTGCCGCTCGGCGCGCAGGACCCGGCGCGCTGGGACGCCGCGCTGATCGACGAAGCCGAAGCGCTGCTCGTCGCCGCGAGCCGCATGAATTCGCCGGGGCGCTTCCAGCTCGAGGCGGCGGTGCAGTCGGCGCACGCGGTGCGGCGGTGGTGGCGATTAATCGCGCGGTCGCGCTCGCCGAAGTGGATGGACTCGCGGCGGGATTGAAGGCACTCGACGCGCTGCAGGACGATCCGCGCCTCGCGCAGTACCAGCCGTTCTGGGCGGCGCGCGCCGAGCTGCTCGCGCGCCTAGGCGACGCCGGCGCCGCGGCGGAAGCCTATGTGCGCGCCATCGGGCTCGAGGCTGATCCGGCCGTACGCCGCTACCTCCAGAGCCGGCTCGCCGCGTGCGGCTAGCGCCGCTGTCCGCGCCGCCGCTCCCGCAAGTGCATGATTCCCGACCAGACGAACATGACGAGCGCCACCACGAACAGGATCGGCACCAGCGGGCCTTTGATCGTGAGGGCGAACACGCCGGCGATGATCGCGATGATCAGGAAAAAGATGGTAACGGTCAGCAGCATGGCGGTCTCCTCGCGGCGACATCCCCGCGCGAGGAGGTCATGCACTATGCGTGCCCGTGTCGTAACCTAATTTTTCGGCAGATCGCCTGCATTGCGCCCGAAAAGCGCCATTGCGCGTGGCGAGCATTCTCCCGTCGACCACGACACCACCTACAAAGGGAGAAAGCCCATGCTCGCAGACGTTTTGAAATCCTCGTTGATCGCCGCCGCCATCGCCACAGGCTATGCGCACGCGCAAATTAGCGACAATTGCGACGGTTACCTCACCGCCGGCGCGCAGGAGCCCGTGCGCAGCGCCTACGGCGAATGCTGGCGCACGAGCTCCTGGACCGCGGAGCGCGCGTCGCAGGAATGCGATCCGCAGCTCGTCGTCAAGGACACGCCCAAGGCGCCGGTGATGCCCGCCCCGCAAGCGCCGCAGCGCGCAAGCTACGCGACGGAGGTGCTTTTCGACTTCCAGCGTGCCGAGCTCGACGCCGACGGACGCAAGCTGCTCGATGACCTGGCGCAAAAGCTGCTCGCGATCGACGCGGAGAAGGTGACCGCGACGGCGTACGCCGATCGCATCGGCGGCGCCGAGTACAACGAGCGGCTCTCCGCGCGCCGCGCGGAGGCGATCCGCGTTTATCTCGTCGAGAAGGGCGTGTCCGAAAAGCTGCTCAGCTTCGAAGCCAAGGGCGCGCGCGAGCCGGTCACGGCGGGGCGCTGCGAGGCGATGGGTCCCGAGACCAAGCACAACGCGAAGCTCGTCGCCTGCCTGCGGCCCGACCGCCGGGTGGTGATCGAGGTCGCCGGTCGCCCGAAGCCCTAGGCCCTGCCGCGGAGCTTCATGCGCAGCCCGACCGGCGCCATGGTGAAGGCGAGCTGCTCGCGCGGCTCGCCGCCGCGCGCGGTGCCGACGCTTTCGAGCTCGAAGCCCGCGAGCAGCATGGCGATCACCATCTTCATCTCCAGCATCGCGAGGTAGCGCCCGGGGCACAGGCGCGGCCCCGCGCCGAAGGGCATGGCGACGCGCTTGGCCGATGCTGCGCTCTTCGCCGCGGGATCGAGCCAGCGCGCCGGGTCGAAGGCCTGCGCGTCGTGGAAGTGGCGCTCGTCCGTGGCGGGCGCTCGCATCAGGCACATCACCACCTGCTTCGCCGGGATCTCGATGCCGGCGACCACGGTGTCGCGGCTCGCCTCGAGGATGATGAGCGGCGCCACCGGGCGCAGGCGCATGGTCTCGTTCGTGCAAGCTTCAACGAACGGCAGCTTCGCGAGCTGCTCATATTGCGACGGCAGCGGCCCGCCGCCCAGAACCGCGCGCACCTCGTCGCGTGCGCGCGCGAGCGCCGCCGGGTTGGCGGACAGGAGATAGATCATCCACGCGAGCGTGTTGGCGGTGGTGTCCTCGCCCGCGAGCAGCATGGTGAGCACGTTGCCCGCGACGTCGGCATCGTCGACGCCGCTGCCGTCGGTGTCGCGCGCGGCGATCATCGCCTCGATCAGGTTCGTGGGACTCGCGCGCAGCGAGGGCTCCGCGTCCATGCGTTTGCGCGCGGTAGCGATGAAGCCGTCGACGGCGCGGTGCAGCTCGGCAAGATGCTCCCGGAGCGCGCGGTCGGCCGGCAGGCGGAAGTAGCGCCAATAGCGGAACGGCGCCATCAGCCGGCGGAAGAGCGCCGGCAGCACCTTGTCGAGGTGCTGCTGGATCACTTCCTCGTCGGACTCGATGGTGTTGATGTCGGCGCCGAACGCGAGCCCCGCGGTCACGTCCACGGTGTAGCGCATGAGATCGGCCTGCAGATCGATCGCCGTACCGGCCGCGGCCGCGCGGCGCCAGCGCCCGGCGAAGCGCTCGGTCACGCGCACCAGCGCCGGGAAATACGACTTGATGTGCGCCGGGTCGAGGCCCGCCATGACCATCGGCCGCTGGCGGCGCCATTCCTCGCCGTTGGCGGTGAACACGCCGTCGAAGCCCATCTCGCGCGCGATCGAGGCGAGCCGCGCGGTGCGCAGGAAGCCGTCGGGACGGTCGCGCAGCATCGTGCCGATCGCCTCGGCGTCGGCGATGACCAGCACCTCGCGGCTCACGTTGCGGAAGCGATAGTAATCGCCGTACTTGCGGCGCCATTGCTCGAGCGTGAGGTGCAGCCGCTCGCGCTCGAGGCTCAGCAGATTGCCGACGAGCGGCAGCCCCGGCGGGGCCGGCAGGGCGCTGATAGGTTTTGAATTCGGGATCAGGGTCGTAATTATCGCTTTGCCATCATTCATCAGCGTCCTGCCATCGCGCGCGCCGCGGCGCGCCGTTCTCCTCGGCTCCAATCACGCCATCCAACTGCGGAGGGGAAGATGCTGCAAGGCTTCAAGGACTTTGTACGCGCCGTCGCCGCCGGCCTCGGCCGCCTGGCGCCCGGCATTGCGGCCGCGGCCTTCGGGGCGCGCGTGTTCGTCGTGCTCGTCATCGCGTTCGCCGCGGCGGGCTATGCGATCTACCGCCATCCGCCGCTGAAGAGCGTCGCGCGCGGCGAGCTCGGCATCCGCGTCAACCGGCTGACGGGCGAAGTCGAGGAAACGCGCGACGCCAGCGTGCTGGTGCTGCCCGGGCTGCATGAGCTGCGCGTGTTCTCGGTGCGCGACCGCGTCTACCGGGCAGCCGACAGCGCGCGCGCGGATGGTGCGGCGCCGTTCCAGTCGGTCGAGGGGCTGTCGCTCGGCGTCGACGTCTCGGTGCGCTACGCGCTCGACGTGACGCGGCTGCGCGCGGTATGGAGCAACCTGCCCGAAAACCTCGACGCCGATCTGGTGCAGCCCGCGGTGGCGAGCGTCATGTACAAAGTGTTCGCGCGCTACACGGTGCGCGAGATCTTCTCGACCAAGCGCGCCGAGATCCGCGAGTCGATCGAAACCGAGCTGCGCGCCAAGCTCGCCGCCGACGGCGTCGCGCTGCGCGACGTCCTGATCGGCAAGGTGGACCTGCCGTCCGACTATCGCCGCGGCATGGAGGCACTGCTCGCCGAGGAGCTCGCCTCCGAGAAGATGCGCTACACGCTCGAGCTCAAGGAGAAGCGGGTCAAGGAGACCGAGCTCGAAGGCGAGGCCGCGCGGGTGCGCCGCGAGAAGGCGGCCGAGGCCGCGGCGCTCGAGCAGCTGATCTCCGCGCGCTCGCAGGACGAAGCGATGAGGCACGTGCTGCCGTTCAAGCAGCGCCAGGTCGAGCAGCGCAGGCTCGAGGCCGAGGCCGAGCGCGTCGCCAACATCCGGCGCGCTCAAGGCAACGCCCAGGCGCGCCGCATAGAGGCCGACGGCGAGGCCAAGGCGCGCCAGCGGCTGGCGGAGGCGGAGGCCTACCGGCTGGAAAAAGTCGGCAAGGCGAACGCCGAGCAGATGGAACGCGAGGGCGCGCTGGTGAGCCGCCATCCGCTGCTCATCCAGAAGACGCTCGCCGACAAGCTCTCCGACAAGATCCAGGTGATCATCGCGCCGCCGCCGGCGGATCAGGGTTTCATCGGCGCGACCCTGCTCGGCGGAGGGCACAAGCCATGAGGCGCCTGCTGGCCGTGCTCGTTCTCTCGATTTCTCTCGGCGCGAAAGCGGGCGGCTATGCCATCGTGGTGCAGGACGAGACGCCGCTGCGGCCTACGCCCGGCGCATCCGCGCGGCCGAGCGCGGTTCTCTGGCAGGGCGAGACGCTGGAAGTGCGCGGCGTGCGCCTGGACTACCTGGAAGTCTGGGACTACACGCGCGAGCGCGGCGGCTACGTGCGCGCGAGCCAGGTGCGCCGCCTGGCGCTCAGCGCGGAGGAGGCGCCGGAGCTGCTCGCGATCCTGCGCTTTGTGCGCGGCGTGCCGGGCAGCGAGGCGCTCGGCATCGGCATCGCGGCCGCCTATATAGAGGCGGCGCCGCCCGCGGCGCTGAACGGTCCCGAGGGCGTCGAGGCGCTCGATCACATGGGCGCGATGGCCGAGCGGCTGGCGCGCCGGCCATCCCCGCATGTGGAGGTCGTCGCCCGCTATGGCGTGCGCTTCGTCACCGTCGAGACGAAAGGGCGTATGCGCCTGTGCTACGACGGCGCGGCGTACCGCAAGCTGCTGTCGATGCGCGCGACGGAGGAGCAGCGCGCCCGCGCCATGCTCGCCCTGTCCGAGCCCGCCTGCCTGCGGGCCGAACTCACCATCGCCGAAATGCTGGAGAGCTCGAACGATGCGGCGCTGCCCGGCTATCTGCGCAACCGCATCCTGATGCGGCGCGCGGCGCTGTGGGCGAGCCTCGCTTACCAGCAGGCGCGCAAAGGCGAATCCGGCGCGG
>VBCP01000483.1 GCA_005888925.1 Betaproteobacteria bacterium
CTGCTGCGCGCCCACAAGGTCATCCAGTCTTAAACTAGCGAAATGAAACGCGAAAACGTCACCGGCCGCGCCAACGTCGAGGACACGCCGGAGCTCGAGGCCTATTACCGCGAGCTCGAAGGCGAGGCGCTCGGCGCACTCTGGAACGTCGCGAACGAGATCGAGCCGTGGTACCCGCAGCCCAAATCCGTGCCAACGCTCTGGAAGTGGCGCCGCATCGAGCCCTTCGTGCGCCGCGCGCCTGAGCTGGTGTCGGCCGAGAAAGCGGCGCGGCGCGTCGTGATGCTGGTGAATCCCGGCCGCAAGGAGTGGAGCGCGGCTGCCGGCCTGCTTTATACCGGCGTGCAGGTGATGAATCCCGGCGAGTTCACTTCCGCCCACCGCCATCAGGCCTCGGCGCTGCGCTTCATCATGGAAGGACGCGGCGCCTATACCACCGTCGATGGCGAGCGCATGTCGCTCGGCGCGCGCGATCTGGTGCTGACGCCGAACGGCACCTGGCACGACCACGGCGTCGAAGCCGGCGGCACGCAATGCGTCTGGCAGGACGGGCTCGACATCCCGCTGATGAACTCGCTCGACGCCAACTTCTACGAGGTGCATCCGCAGGTAGTGCAGACTCCCGGGAAGCTGTCGCGCGAGAACTGGAGCAAGCCCTATTCGCCGCAGTTCAAGTACGCATGGGATGAAGCGTACGCGGCGCTGAAGAAGGACGCGATCTACGAGTACCGCAACCCGCTCACTGGCGGGCCGATCATGCCGACGATAGGCGCGCAGCTCGAGCTGCTGCGCAAAGGCGAGGCGACGGGCGCGCATCGCCACACCGGCAGCGCGATCTACCAGGTCGCGCAGGGAAGCGGCTGGTCCGAGATCGGCGGTGAGCGTTTCGAGTGGGAGGAGAAGGACATCTTCGCCATTCCCTCGTGGGCGCCGCATCGCCATGGCGCCAGCGAGGAGGCGGTGCTCTTCTCGTTCAACGATCTGCCGGCGATGCGCGCGCTCGGCCTGTACCGCGAGGCCCCCGGCTAGTCGATTGTGATCCGCGCGCTGCGGATCACCTGCGTCCAGCGCTCCGTTTCCTGCCGGATGGTCTGCGCCATCTGCTCGGGCGACGCGGCTGCCGGGTCAGCCTGAAGGTCGACCAGCCTTCGCCGCAGCTCCGGGTCTTGCATGACCTGCGCCAGCGCGGAGGACAAGCGGCTAACGACCGCCGGCGCGGTCCCCGGCGGCGCGACGATGCCCATCCAGGTTTCCGAGCGAAAGCCCGGCAGCAGCTCGTCGATCGCCGGCACCTCGGGAAACGCGGCGACGCGGCTCGGACCGCCGGCGCCGAGCAGCTTGAGCTTGCCGCTTTTCACGTGCGGCATCATCGTGATCAGGTTGTCGAACATGACGTCGACCTGGCCACCCAGGAGGTCGGTGAGCGCGGGCGCCGTGCCCTTGTAAGGCACGTGGAGCAGGTCGATTCCCGCCATCTTCTTCAGGAGCTCGGCGGAGAGATGCGAGATCGTGCCGTTGCCCTGCGAAGCGATGCTGAGCTTGCCGGGATTGGCGCGTGCGAGCTTGATCAGCTCCTCCAGGTTCGATACCGGCAGCTTGGCCGAAGCGACCAGCACGTTCGGATAGGTGGCGATGAGGCCCACCGGCACGAACTTGGCGGGATCGAAACTGAGCTTGTAGAGCAGCGGGTTGATCGTGAGCAAGTGCGGCGGCGACGCCAGCACCGTGAACCCGTCGGGTTCGGCGCGGTACACCTGCTCGGCGCCGAGGTTGCCGCCCGCGCCCGCGCGGTTCTCGACCAGCACCGGATGGCCAAGCAGCGCCGACAGTCGCTCGGCCGTGAGCCGCGCGAGCGCATCCGCCGTGCCGCCGGGCGGGAATGGCACCACGATGCGCATCGGTTTTTGCGCCTGCGCAAACGCAGCGCCGCAGGCGAGCAGCAGGACAAGGAGCATGGCCCTCATGCCGGCACCTCGACGCCGAGCGAAGCGGCGAGCGTGCGCAGCTCATCGAGCACTGGTGCGGGCAGCGGCACATCGGACTCGCGCTTCGCCGCGTTGCGCCGGCCGCGCTCCCCGGGGACGAGGATCTCGGCGCCCGGTTGCGGCGGCAGCGCCTTGATCGCGCCGATCAGCCGCTTCACCTGCTGTTTGAATTCTGGAAGTGGCAGAAAGCGCGCCACATCGATCGCTATGACGAGCGCGTTCTGGTAGTGGCGCTTGCCCTTCGGCGTACCCTCGAGCGTCTCGGCGAGGATCGGATTGCCTGCGAGCAGGCTCGAGAGGCACTCGATCATGAGCGCGAGCCCCGAGCCTTTCGGGCCGCCGAGCGGCAGCGGGATCGACGCGGCGCGCGGGTCGGTTGTTGGCATCCCATGCTGATCAAGCGCAGCACCATCGGGCAGCCGCTCAACACTGCGCCGCGCCTGCGCCAGCTTGCCGATCGAGATCACGCCGGAGCCCATATCGAGCGCGAGCGGTTCATCGTCACCCGGCACCGCGATGGAAAGCGGTGCAGTCGATACCCCTGCAGCACGAGCGCCGTGGTAGGCCATGTTGGGCACCGACGCCGAGACAGCGAGGGTCGCCATGCCGCTGCGAGCGCCGAGCTGTGTGTAGTAGCCCA
>VBCP01000484.1 GCA_005888925.1 Betaproteobacteria bacterium
GGCACCAAGGAAATACGGGTCAAGATCAAGAGCGTGCAAAACACGCGCAAGATCACCAAGGCGATGGAGATGGTCGCGGCCTCCAAGATGCGCAAGGCGCAGGAGCGCATGCGGCATGCGCGGCCCTACGGCGAGAAGATCCGCAACGTCGCCGCGCACATCTCGCACGCCAACCCGGAGTACCGCCACCCGTTCCTGGTGGCGCGCGACACGGTGAAGCGCGTCGGCATCATCGTCATCACCACCGACAAGGGCCTGTGCGGCGCGCTCAACACCAACCTGCTGCGCATGGTGCTGGCGCAATACAAGGAATGGCAGGGGCAGGGCGAGGAGGTCGACGTCTGCGCCATCGGCAACAAGGGCTTTGGCTTCATGCAGCGCCTGGGTGCGAACATCGTGTCGCACGTCATCCAGCTCGGCGACCGCCCGCAGATGGACAAGCTGATCGGCGCGGTCAAGGTGATGCTCGACGGCTACGGCTCCGATCGCTTCGATCGCCTGATGCTCGGCTACACGCGCTTCATCAACACCATGAAGCAGGAGCCGGTGATCGAGCAGCTGCTGCCGCTGTCGGGCGAGCGGCTCGGGGCCCCGGAGACGGTATGGGACTACATCTATGAGCCCGAGGCACGCGCCGTGCTCGACCAGGTGATGACGCGCTACATCGAGGCGCTGATTTTCCAGGCCGTGTCGGAAAACATGGCCTCGGAACAATCGGCGCGCATGGTGGCGATGAAGTCGGCCTCGGATAACGCCGCCACGCTGATCGACGAGCTGACGCTGATCTACAACAAGAACCGGCAGGCGGCGATCACCAAGGAACTTTCAGAAATCGTCGGCGGGGCGGCCGCCGTCTAGGGAAACCAGGAAAACATATGGCACAAGCACAAGGCACCATCGTCCAATGCATCGGCGCGGTCACCGACATCCAGTTCGACCGCGACAGCATGCCGGGCATCTATGACGCGCTCCTGCTGGTGGAGGATCCGAACAACCGGCTGGTCGAGAGGGAGCTCACCTTCGAGGTCGAGCAGCAGCTCGGCGACGGCGTGGTGCGCTGCATCGCGCTGGGCGCCTCCGACGGCCTGCGCCGCGGGATGAAGGTGACCGCGACCGGCGGGCCGATTTCGGTGCCGGTCGGCAAGGGCACCCTCGGCAGGATCATGAACGTGCTGGGCCGTCCGATCGACGACGGCGGCCCGATCAAGTCCGACAAGAAGCGCTCGATCCACCAGATCGCGCCCAAATTCGACGAACTCTCGCCTTCGGTGGAGCTGCTCGAGACGGGCATCAAGGTGATCGACCTGATCTGCCCGTTCGCCAAGGGCGGCAAGATCGGTCTGTTCGGCGGCGCGGGCGTAGGCAAGACGGTGAACATGCTGGAGCTCATCAACAACATCGCCACGCAGCACTCGGGCCTTTCGGTATTCGCCGGCGTCGGCGAGCGCACGCGCGAGGGCAACGACTTCTATCACGAGATGATCGAGGCCGAGGTGGTGAAGCTCGACAAGCTCGAAGAATCGAAAGTGGCGATGGTGTTCGGCCAGATGAACGAGCCGCCGGGCAACCGCCTGCGCGTCGCGCTGACCGGTCTCACCATGGCCGAGAGCTTCCGCGACGAGGGGCGCGACATCCTGTTCTTCGTCGACAACATCTACCGCTTTACCCTCGCCGGCACCGAGGTCTCGGCGCTCCTCGGCAGGATGCCCTCGGCGGTGGGCTACCAGCCGACGCTGGCGGAAGAAATGGGCCGCCTGCAGGAGCGCATCACCTCCACCAAGACCGGATCGATCACTTCCATCCAGGCTGTGTACGTGCCCGCCGATGACCTCACCGATCCGTCGCCGGCGACCACCTTCGGCCACCTCGACGCCACCGTGGTGCTGTCGCGCGATATCGCGGCGCTGGGCATCTACCCGGCGGTCGATCCTCTGGACTCGACTTCGCGCCAGGTCGATCCGAACACCATCGGCGAAGAGCACTACAACACGACCCGCGCCGTGCAGGCGACCCTGCAGCGCTACAAGGAGCTGCGCGACATCATCGCCATCCTTGGCATGGACGAGCTTTCGCCCGAGGACAAGCTGGCCGTGGCGCGCGCCCGCAAGATCCAGCGCTTCCTGTCGCAGCCGTTCTCGGTGGCGAAGAACTTTACCGGCCAGGAGGGCAAGTACGTGGCGCTCAAGGACACGATCAAGGGCTTCAAGATGATCGTGAACGGCGAGTGCGACGCGCTGCCGGAGCAGGCCTTCTACATGGTCGGCGCCATCGAGGAAGCGTTCGAGAAGGCCAAGGCTCTGAAGTAATGGCTAACGCCACCATCCACGTCGACGTCGTCAGTGCCGAGGAGGCGATCTACTCGGGCGAGGCCGAGTTCGTCGTCCTGCCGGGCGAGGCCGGGGAGCTGGGCATCTACCCGCGCCACACGCCGCTCATCACGCGCATCAAGCCCGGCGCGGTGCGCATCACCCCCGCGGGCGGCGGCGAGGAGCAGCTGATTTTCGTCGCCGGCGGCATCCTGGAAGTGCAGCCCAAGGTGATCACCGTGCTCGCCGACACGGCGATCCGCGGCGCGGATCTCGACGAGGCGAAGGCAGCCGAGGCGCTCAAGCGCGCGGAGGAAGCGCGCCGCAGCGCCAAGGACAAGCAGGAGATCGCCACGGTGGAAAGCGAGCTGGCGATGCTGGCGGCGCAGCTCGCGGCGATTCGCAAGCTGCGGAAAAAATAAAGCGTCACAGCGGTTTAGCTACGCACTGTCGCAATTGCCCGACTCGGAAATTCTTCCTGACGTGTGGCGAAATAGTCCGCCAAGACCACGGCGGGCCTGCAATGTCTCCGGCCCGGTTTTGAAACAATCACGGGACCCAAGCAGGAGATTGCATGAAACATATTCTCGATTCCGACTTCCGCTATCGTCCGAGCTTCGACACGGACGTGAAAGGCGAAGGAGCAGCAGGCGAAGGATCGCCAGAGCAAGCATCCCGAGGTCCAGGTCAGGGTCCTCAAGCTCGAGCAGCTGAAGAAGGCGAGCAGCAGCACCTAGTCAGGCTCGCCGGTCCCCGGGGCGGGTTCGGCGTCCCCCGGGCCGCTTCCGCTATAGTCCCCGCGGGGTGGTCTACGATCTGCTGGTCATCGGCGGCGGCATCAACGGCGCCGGCATCGCGCGCGACGCGGCCGGCCGCGGCCTGTCGACGATCCTCGTCGAGCGCGGCGACCTGGCGAGCGCCACGTCGTCCTCGTCCTCCAAGCTGATCCACGGCGGGCTGCGCTACCTCGAGCAGTACGAGTTCCGCCTGGTGGCCGAAGCGCTCGCCGAGCGCGAGATCCTGCTGCGCGTGGCGGGTCATCTCGCTTGGCCCCTGCGCTTCGTCATTCCCCATGTACCCGAACTGCGCCCGCGCTGGATGATCCGCGTGGGGCTCTTTCTCTACGATCACCTTGCACGCCGCTCGGTCCTGCCCGGGTCGCAGGCCGTGCGCCTGGATGCACCGCCGTACTCCTCTGGACTGCGCTCGAGGCTCAAGCATGGCTTCATCTACTCAGACTGCCGGGTGGACGACTCGCGCCTGGTGGTCGCCAACGCGTCGGACGCGCGGCGCCACGGTGCCCGCGTGTTGGTGCGCACCGAATGCACTTCGGCGCGGCGCGACGGGACCCTGTGGCGCGCGCGGTTGTCGAACGGCGAGGAGATCGAGGCGCGCGCCATCGCCAACGCCGCGGGTCCCTGGGTCAAGCAGGTGCTGAACGATCGACTCGGCCAGCCCAGCCGCGACGCGGTGCGGCTGGTGAAGGGCAGCCACATCGTGCTTCCCAAGCTCTATGAAGGCGATCACGCCTTCGTCCTGCAAAACGACGATGGCCGCGTCGTTTTCATCATTCCCTACGAAGAACGCTTCACCCTGGTCGGCACTACCGACGTGCCGGTCGGTGAAGCCCAGAGCCCGCAAGCGAGCGAGGAGGAGGTGCGCTATCTGTGCGCGGCCGCGAGCCGCTATCTCGAGCGGCCGGTCGAAGCATCGCAGGTACGCTGGCGCTATGCCGGAGTGCGGCCGCTCTACGACGACGGGGCGGCGAACCCCTCCGCCGTCACGCGCGACTACACCCTTCGGCTGGACCATGACGCTGGTACGGCGCCGGTGTTGTCGGTGTTCGGTGGCAAGATCACCACTTACCGGCATCTGGCCGAGCAGGCGCTTGAAAAGCTGAGCCCGTATTTCCCCGGGATAAAAGGCGCGTGGACGACCCACAGGCCGCTGCCGGGAAGCGAGTTCGCCACGCGCGCCGCGGCACGCCACGACGTATTCGAGCGCTATCGCGATCTTCCGGAGCTGGTCGTGCGCGGTGTCTTCCGCCGCCATGGCATCGAAGCGCCCGAGGTGCTCGGCGATGGCCAGGTCGGCGAACACTACGGCGCTGGGCTCACCGAACGTGAAGTGCAGCATTTCCTCGAGCGCGAGTGGGCGAGCTCGGCGGACGACGTGCTATGGCGCCGCACGAAGTGCGGACTGCACATGACCGAGGCGCAGCGCCAGCGCGTCGCTCAGGTCATCGGGCGTTGAAAGCGCTCGCCGAGCTCGACTACCGCGCGGTGCGCGCGGTGCTTTTCGACATCGATGACACGCTCAGCACCGCGGGCAAGCTCACCGCGCAGGCCTATGCTGCGCTCGAGCGGCTGCAGGCAGCCGGCAAACGTGCAGTAGCGGTCACCGGCCGCCCGGCCGGGTGGTGCGACCACATCGCGCGCATGTGGCCGGTGGACGCGGTAGTCGGCGAGAACGGTGCCTTCTATTTTCTGTTCCGCGGACATCTGGAAAAGCGCTATCGCGACCTGCCCGAGCTGCGCGCTCGCAACCGCGAACAGCTGGCGAAGATCGCGCAGGACATTCTCGCCGCCGTGCCTGGCTGCGCCATCGCGTCCGATCAGGCATACCGCGAGACTGACCTCGCGATCGATTATTGCGAGGACGTGCCGCCCCTGCCGCTGGCGGCCGCGGAGCGCATCGCCGCCCTGATGCGCCAGGCCGGCTTGCGCGCCAAGCTGAGTTCGATCCACGTCAACGGCTGGTTCGGCGACTACGACAAGCTCGCCACGACGCGCGAGCTTTTCCGCGAGCAGTTTGCGATGGACCTCGACAGCGACCGGGACGCGGTGGTCTACATCGGCGATTCGCCGAACGATGCGCCGATGTTCGAGTTCTTTCCCAGATCCGTCGGCGTGGCCAACGTGCGGCGCTTTGCCGGCGCCCTGCCGTCCGCGCCGAAATACATCACCGGCGCGGGCTGCGGCGCGGGCTTCGCAGAGCTCGTAGCGCACCTGCTGCGCGCCTGATGGAGTGGGCGGCCTATCTCGGCATCGGCGTCCTCGTCGGCTTCGCCGCCGGGCTTTTGGGCATCGGCGGCGGCGTGGTGATGGTGCCGCTCCTCGTGCTGGTGTTCAGCGCGCACGGCCTGCCCTCCGAGCATATCCTTCACCTTGCGCTCGGCACGGCGATCGCCGCGATCGTGTTCACCTCGATCGCGAGCATGCGAGCCCACCATGCGCATGGCGCCGTCGACTGGCGTATCGCGCGCGCCATGTCGCCCGGCATGCTGGTCGGATCGTTCGCCGCCGCGCTGCTCGCGGGGTCCATCCCGACCCGTCCGCTGGCCGTGCTCTTCACGGCACTCGTCATCTACGCAGCCACGCAGATCCTGCTCGACATCAAGCCTGCGACCACGCGCGATCTGCCCGGCCCGGCCGGGATGTTCGCCGCCGGCGCCGCGATCGGCGCCCTATCCAGCCTGCTCGCCGCGGGCGGCGCCTTTCTGACCATCCCATTTCTCGCGTGGTGCAAGGTGCCGCTACGTCGGGCAATCGGTACTGCAGCCGCAAATGGACTGCCGATCGCGCTCGCCGGCACTGCGGGCTACGTGCTGCATGGACTGAGGGTCCCGGGCCTGCCCGCGCCTAGTCTGGGCTATGTCTATCTGCCGGCGCTGGGACTGGTGGTGGCGACGAGCATGCTGGCCGCGCCGCTCGGCGCGCGGCTCGCGCACCGCTTGCCCGTCAAGCAACTGCGCGTGGTGTTCGCAGTGCTGCTGTACGTTTTCGCGCTGCGCATGCTCATCGGCGTCTGGTAGATCGGCGCGCTAAACTGCGCGCTTTCCATCGTCAGCGCGGAACGTGGCAGGTCCTCTCTCGCACATCCGGGTTCTTGATCTGTCGCGCGTGCTCGCCGGCCCGTGGGCGAGCCAGAACCTGGCCGATCTGGGCGCCGAGGTGATCAAGGTCGAGCGCCCGGGCAGCGGCGACGACTCGCGCGCATTCGGACCGCCGTGGATCAAGGACCGCGAAGGACGCGATACGAAGGACTCGGCCTATTTCACTTCCGCCAATCGCGGCAAGAAATCGCTCACGCTCAATATCGCCCTCGCCGAAGGCCAGGCGATAGCGCGCGAGCTCGCGGCGAAGTGCGATGTCCTGCTCGAGAACTACAAGTACAGCGACCTCGCGCGCTATGGCCTGGGCTATGACGATGTGCACCAGCTGAACCCGCGGCTGGTCTATTGCTCGGTGACTGGTTTCGGGCAGACCGGACCCTACCTCGAGCGTCCCGGGTACGACTTCATGATCCAGGGCATGGGCGGCATGATGAGCGTCACCGGCGAGCCCGACGCTGCGCCGGGCGGCGGGCCGCAGCGCGCCGGCGTGCCGATCGCCGACATCATCACCGGCATGTATGCCTCCATCGCGATCTGCGCGGCGCTCGCGCACCGCGAGCGCTCAGGCAAGGGACAGCACCTCGATCTCGCGCTGCTCGACTCGCAGATCGCGCTGCTCGCCTACCAGAACACCAACTACTTCGCGACCGGCAAGCCGCCGAGGCGCATCGGCAACCTGCATCCCAACATCGTGCCTTACCAGCCGTTCCGTGCCGCCGACGGGGATGTGATCCTCGCCTGCGGCAACGACAACCTCTATCGGAAATTTTGCGAAGCCGCGGGCTGCCCCGAGCTCGCGCGCGACCCCAGATTCGCCACCAACGGCAAGCGCGTCGAGAACCGCGTGGAGCTGACGCGCCTGCTCGGCGAGGTATTCAGAAAGCGCAGCAAGCGCGAGTGGCTCGAGCTGCTCGAGGCAGCCGGCGTGCCCAACGGCCCGATCAACGACGTCGCGCAGGTGTTCGAGGAGCCGCAGGTAAAAGCGCGCGGCGTGCGCCTTGAGCTCGAGCATGCGGCAGCTGGAGCGCTGCCCTCGGTGGCGAGCCCGATGCGCTTTTCAGAAACGCCCATCGAGTATCGCCGCGGCCCGCCGGTGCTGGGCGAGCACACCGAAGAGGTGCTGCGGGGCCTCCTCGGCAAGAACGAGGGCGACATCGCACGCTTGCGCTCGACCGGGGTCATATAGCTTAGGATAGCCGGCAAAATTTTCCTTGGAGGAGGATCCATGACCCGCATTAACCAGGCCTTGATGGCCAGCGCACTCGGCGCTGCTTTGAGCGCGAGCGCCTTCGGCGCGCCCACCACGCTGCGTGCTTCGCACCAGTTCCCGGGAGGGCGCGGCGACGTGCGCGACGAGATGGTGCAGATCATAGCGCGCGACGCCAAGGCGGCCAATGTCGAGCTCGAAATCCAGGTTTACCCGGGCGCCTCGCTCTTCAAGCCCAACGAACAATGGAACGCACTCGTCAACGGCCAGCTCGATATCTCGTCCTTTCCGCTCGACTATGCAAGCGGCAAGCAGCGCGCGTTCGGCGCGACGCTGATGCCAGGACTGGTGCGCAGCCACGAGCGTGCCCAGCGCGTGAATAACTCCGCGTTCATGAAGGACATCAAGGCGCAGATCGATAAGGCAGGCGTGGTGGTGCTGGCCGACGCATGGCTGGCCGGGGCGATCGCCTCCAAGCGCGGCTGCATCCGCAAGCCCGACGACATCAAAGGGCTCAAAGTGCGCTCGGCGGGCCCGACCTTCGCCGCGATGTGGCAGGCCGCGGGGGCCTCGATCGTCTCG
>VBCP01000485.1 GCA_005888925.1 Betaproteobacteria bacterium
TAGCCTGCGTTACGCAGCTCCGCGACCGGGAAGTTGGCGTCCTCGGTCTTGGTTTCCTGCAGACAGGCGATGTCGGGCCGGGCGTCGGCGAGCCAGTCGAGCAGATGACCGAGGCGCACCCGGAGCGAGTTGACGTTCCAGGTGGCGACCCGCACCTAAGCGGCGATCATGCCGTTGTGGCGCAGCAGCGCATCGACGCTCGGCTCGCGGCCGCGGAAGGCGCGGAACGATTCGGCGGCAGGACGGCTGCCGCCGACCGCGAGGATCTCGTCGCGGAAGCGCTCGCCGCTTTTCCGGTCCAGAACACCATGTTCCTCGAAGAAGGAGTAGGCGTCGGCCGAGAGCACCTCGGCCCATTTGTAGCTGTAGTAACCCGCCGCGTAGCCGCCGGCGAAGATGTGCGAGAAGTTGTTCGGGAAGCGGTTATAGGCGGGCGGTCGCAGCACGGCGATGCGCTCCCGCACCTCTTCGAGCAGCTGCACGGCGGTGCGCCCCGCCGCGGGATCGAAGTCCGAGTGCAGGCGCATGTCGAACACCGCGAACTCGAGCTGCCGCAGCATCGCGAGGCCGCTCTGGAAGTTCTTGGCCGCGACCATCTTGTCGTAGAGCTCGCGCGGCAGCGGCGCTCCGGTGTCCACGTGCCGCGTCATGTGCCGCAGCACGTCCCATTCCCAGCAGAAGTTCTCCATGAACTGGCTCGGCAGCTCGACCGCGTCCCACTCGACGCCGTTGATGCCGGAGACACCGAGATCCTCGACGCGCGTCAACAGGTGGTGCAGCCCGTGGCCAAATTCGTGGAACAGCGTCAGCACCTCGTCATGGGTGAATAACGCTGGACGGCTGCCGACCGGACGCGAAAAGTTGCAGGTGAGGTAGGCGACCGGCGTCTGCAGCTCGCTGCCCTTGCGCCGGCGCGTGATCGCATCGTCCATCCACGCGCCGCCGCGCTTCGTGTCGCGCGCATAAAGATCCATGTAGAACTGCCCGACCAGCGACCCGGCGCCATCGCGGATCTCGTAGAAGCGCACGTCCTCGTGCCAGCGCGGTGCTTCCGACGGCTTGATGTGGATGCCGTACAGCGTCTCGGCGACGCGGAACAGGCCCTGCACCGCCACTTCTTCCGGGAAGTATTGCTTTACCTCCTGCTCGGAAAACGCATAGCGCTTGACGCGCAGCTTCTCGGAGGCATAGGCCACGTCCCAGGCTTCCAGTCGCTCGAGGCCGAGCTCGCGCCGTGCGAACTCGCGCAGCTCGGCGACGTCCTGCTCGGCGAAGGGACGCGCGCGGCGCGCGAGGTCCTCGAGGAAGCCGAGCACCTGCTGGGGCGACTCGGCCATCTTCGGCACGAGCGACACCTCGGCGTAACTGCCGTAGTCGAGCAGCCCCGCGAGCTCGCGGCGCAGCTCGACGATGCGGGCGATGAGCGCCGTGTTGTCCCACTCCGGCCGGCCGAATTCAGAGGCGCGCGTCACGCTTTCGCGGTACATCGTCTCGCGCAGGCCGCGGTCGGCCGCGTATTGCATCACCGGCACGTAGGAGGGGGCGTGCAGCGTGAATTTCCAGCCGGCCTTGCCGTCTTTTTCCGCCGCCTCGCGCGCCGCGTCGACTACGTCCTGCGGGATGCCGCCGATGCGGCCGCCGTCGACCACGATGCTGAAGGCCTTGGTGGCGTCCAGCACATTTTCCGAAAACCTGCTGGCCGAGCGCGCCAATTCTTCCTGGATGGCGCCGAAGCGCGCCTTGTTCTCCGGCGCGAGCTCGGCGCCGCCGAGACGGAAGTCGCGCAGCGCGTTCTCGACGATGCGCTTCCTCGCCCTGGATAAGCCTGCAAACTGGGGCGAGTCGGCGAGCGCCTTGTACTTTTCGTAGAGCCGCTGGTTCTGCCCGAGCTCGGTCCAGTACTGCGTGACCTTCGGCAGGTTGGTGTTGTACGCGGCGCGCAATTCCGGGCTGTCGAGCACCGCGTGCAGGTGCGCGACCTGGCCCCAGGCCCGGCCGATGCGCTCGTTCGCATCTTCCAGCGGCGCGACGAAGCCTTCCCAGGTCACCGGCGCCACGATGACGCGATCGATCGTCGCGCGGCCGTCGGCGAGCAGTTGATCGACCGCTGGCGCGATGTGCTCGGGTTTGAGCTCGCCGAAGCGCGGCAGCCCAGAAAAATCTACCAAAGGGTTTAAAGGCATAGAGGCAGGATTCATTTCGAAGCGCCAGCGGCGCGTACGCAGTTTTCGAGAAGCATCGCAATCGTCATCGGCCCGACCCCGCCGGGCACCGGCGTGATCCAGCCGGCGACTTCGCTGGCCGCGGCAAAATCGACGTCGCCGGCGAGCGAGCCATCGCTCAGGCGGTTCACGCCGACGTCGATCACGCAGGCGCCGGGTTTGACCATGCGCCCGGTGACGAGTTTCGCGCGGCCGACGGCGGCGACGAGTATATCGGCGCTGCGCGCGAGATTTTCAAGGTCGCGGCTCTTCGAGTGGCAGAGGGTCACGGTCGCGTCACGCTGGAGCAGGAGAAGCGCGAGCGGCTTGCCGACGATGTTCGAGCGACCGATGACGACCGCGTGGCTGCCGGCGAGGGGCACGCCGGCGTGCTCGAGCAGCCGCATCACTCCGGCCGGCGTGCACGGCACCATGCGCGGCCGTCCCGCAAGCAGCGCGCCGAGATTGGACTCATGAAAGCCATCGATATCTTTGGCCGGTGCGATGGTTTCCAGGACCTCGTGGGCATCGACCTGCTTCGGCAGCGGCAGCTGCACGAGGATGCCGTGGATGTCGGGGTCGTCGTTCAGCGCGAGCACGCGATCGACCAGGGCTTCTTCGCTCACGCTCGCCGGCAGCTCGTAGAGATCGGAGCGCACGCCGGTCTCCTCGCAGGCGCGCACCTTGTTCCGTACGTAGACGCGGGAGGCGGGGTTCTCGCCCGCGAGCAGCACCGCCAGCCCGGGACGAATGCCGCGCTGCGCAAGCGCCTCGACCTCGCGCTTCACCGCGACGCGTACCTGCGCCGCGAGCGATTTTCCGTCGAGAAGGCGCGCGGCCATGGGGGCGCGCAGTCTAGCATTGGCGGCGTTTTCTGGTTAAGCTTGCCCGCGTCCCCCGCAGCACACGCCTCAGCCAAATTCGGATGCCCAGCCTATGTCCGCCGTTCCGCAATCTCCTGCCGCCAACGATCCCGACGCGCTAGAGACCCAGGAATGGCTCGATGCGCTCGAAGCGGTCCTCGAGCGGGAGGGGCCGGAGCGCGCGCATTACCTGCTCGAGCGACTGATAGACAAGGCGCGCCGCTCGGGCGCGTATATCCCGTTCTCGCAGGTCACGGCGTATGTCAACACCATCCCGCCGCACATGGAGGAGCGCTCGCCGGGCAACGTGGCGCTGGAAGAGCGCATCCGCTCGATCTGCCGCTGGAACGCGATGGTGCTGGTGGCGCGCGCCCGCATGACGGCCATGGCGGTGACCTGATCTATTTCCAGGGCCATGCCTCGCCGGGCGTCTATGCGCGCTCGCTCATGGAAGGCCGCTTCTCGCAGGAGCGGCTGCTCAACTTCCGCCGCGAAGTCGACGGCAAGGGCGTGTCGTCCTATCCGCATCCCTGGCTGATGCCGGAGTACTGGCAGTTCCCCACGGTCTCGATGGGCCTCGGCCCGATCCAGGCCATCTACATGGCGCGCTACCTGAAATATCTCGAGGCGCGCGGCCTTGCCCAGACCGGCAACCGCAAAGTCTGGGTGTTCTGCGGCGACGGCGAGATGGACGAGCCCGAATCGCTCGGCGCCATCGGCCTCGCCTCGCGCGAGAAGCTCGACAACCTGATCTTCGTCGTCAACTGCAACCTGCAGCGCCTCGACGGCCCGGTGCGCGGCAACGGCAAGATCATCCAGGAGCTCGAAGGCGACTTCCGCGGCGCCGGCTGGAACGTGATCAAGGTGATCTGGGGCTCGTACTGGGACCCGCTGCTGGCGCGCGACAAGGAGGGGCGCCTCCTGCGTGTGATGGAGGAGTCGGTCGACGGCGAATACCAGAACTACAAGGCGAACGACGGCGCCTTCGTGCGCAAGCACTTTTTCGGCAAGGACCCGAAGCTCCTCGAGATGGTCGCGCGCATGAGCGACGAGGACATCTGGCGCCTGAACCGCGGCGGCCACGACCCGCACAAGGTGTATGCCGCCTACGCCGCGGCGGTGAAGCACAGGGGCCAGCCGACGGTGATCCTGGCGAAGACCATCAAGGGCTACGGCCTCGGCAAGCAGGGCCAGGCCAAGAACCCGACGCACCAGCTGAAGAAGATCGACACTGCCACGATCAAGGAGATGCGCGACCAGTTCGCCATCCCGATCCCCGACGACAAGCTCGACGAGCTGCCGTTCTACATTCCGCCGGATGACGCGCCGGAGATGAGGTACCTGCACGAGCGCAGGAAGGCGCTCGGCGGCTATCTGCCGCAGCGGCGCCCGAAGGCGGCCAAGACGCCCGCGGTGCCGGCGCTCGCGGCGTTCGAGCAGCTTCTGAAGGGTTCAGGCGAGGGTCGCGAGATTTCCACCACGATGGCCTTCGTGCGCGCGCTCACCGCGCTGATCCGCGACAAGGAGATCGGAAGACACATCGTGCCGATCGTGCCGGACGAGGCGCGCACCTTCGGCATGGAGGGCATGTTCCGCCAGCTCGGCATCTACTCCTCCGAAGGCCAGAAGTACGAGCCGGTGGACAAGGACCAGGTGATGTTCTATCGCGAGGACAAGCAGGGCCAGATCCTCGAGGAAGGCATCAACGAGGCGGGCGCGTTCTCGTCGTGGATCGCCGCGGCCACCTCTTACAGCCACTCGAACCAGGTGACGGTGCCGTTCTACATCTTCTATTCGATGTTCGGCATGCAGCGCGTCGGCGACCTCGCCTGGGCCGCGGCCGACCAGCGCGCGCGCGGCTTCCTGCTCGGCGCGACCGCCGGACGCACGACGCTGAACGGCGAGGGCCTGCAGCATGAAGATGGGCACTCGCACGTCTTCTCGTCGGTGATTCCCAACTGCATCTCGTACGACCCGACCTACGGCTACGAGGTGGCGGTGATCATCCACGACGGCCTGCGCCGCATGGTGACCAATCAGGACGATGTGTACTACTACATCACCCTGATGAACGAGAACTACGTGCACCCAGCGATGCCCGAAGGCGCCGAGGCGGGCATCCTCAAGGGCATGCATCTGCTGCGCGAATCGAAATTGAAAGCGAAGGCGCGCGCCCAGCTCCTGGGCTCGGGCACCATCCTGCGCGAAGTCGAGGCCGCGGCCGAGCTGCTCGAGAAAGACTGGGGCGTCGGCGCCGACGTATGGAGCGCGACGAGCTACACGGAGCTGCGCCGCAACGGCCTCGCCGCCGACCGATGGAACATGCTGCATCCCGAATCGAAGCCGCGGGTGTCCTACGTCGCCGAATGCCTGGAGAAACGCCCGGCCGGACCCGTGGTCGCCGCATCCGACTACATCAAGACCTTCGCCGACCAGATCCGCCCGTTCGTGCCGAAGGATCGCGTCTATCGCGTGCTCGGCACCGACGGTTTCGGCCGCTCGGACTCGCGCGCCAAGCTGCGCCACTTCTTCGAAGTCAATCGGTATTTCGTGACCATCGCGGCGCTGAAGGCGCTCGCCGACCAGGGTGAAGGCAAGCCGAAAGCCGTGGCGGACGCGATCAAGAAGTACGGCATCGATCCCGAGAAGGCGGACCCGACCAAGGTATGAGCTTTGTCTTTGCCGCCCCCCTGTCAAGGGGGGAAACGAGCGGAACGCGAGTGGGGGGTTCGCTTTTTTTCAAACAGCTAAACCCCCGGCTCGCCGCAGTAATAACTGCGGGCTCACGACCCCCTTGTCAGGGGGTCAGCAGAGGTCAGCAATGAGCCAGGTTGTCGTCCCCGATATCGGCGACTTCAAGGAGGTCG
>VBCP01000486.1 GCA_005888925.1 Betaproteobacteria bacterium
TCTGGTTCACGAGGATCACCAGATCGGTGGAGAAGAAGTCCGGCAGGATGCGGTACTTGAGGTAGCGGTCCCAGTTGAGATCCATGGTGCCGATCTGCGTCCAGGCGGTGATGTCGACCGTACCGCGCTCGAGGGCGGTGTAGAGCTCGGGCGAGTTCAGGTTGATCACCTGCGCACCGAGGTAGTTGGTGAGGAAGGCGTTGTAGATCGGATTGCCGCGTACCTTGAAGCCCTTGATGTCGATGTGGCCGCTCGAATCGAAGCGCGGCTCCTTGGTCGACCAGAGGCAGAAGCGGATGCCGCTGTCCACCCAGCCGAGGAGATAAACGCCCATGCGCTTCTGGTGGATCTGGTTGAGGAGCTCGGTGCCGCCGTTCTTGCGCGCGGTCGGTCCATCGATCGAGGAGGCGGACACGGCGTCGCACTCGGGCACCACGGCGGCGTAGAAAGCGCACGCGGAGTACACCATGTCGACGACGCCGCTTCGCACCGCGCCGGGCTGCTCCATCATGCCGATCGCTTCCGGGCCGCCGCGCACCTGGATCGCGAACTCGCCCTTGCCGGCGTCATTCGCCTTCTTGACGAACTCGAGGAAGCTGCGCGAATAGATGAGCGAGGCGGGAAAAACGTGCGTTGCGGTGATCGTATCGGCGGCGAATGCCGCCGCGGAGAGTGCAATACCGAGCGTGGCCGCAATGAAGCGCGTGACTTTCATGTCCCCCTCCGGTTGTCTGGCAAGCGCGGGGCATCTTACCATCCTGTCCGGTGACGACCGTCTTCACGGCGTTCGAGCAAACCGCCCGCGCGCACGGTGCGAAGCCGTTCCTGCGGTTCTATCCGGAGAAACTCGAGCTCAGCTACGCGCAGGCACAAGAGCGCATCGCCGAAATCGCGCGCGCGTATTCCCGGAAGGGGTACGCGCGCGGCCATCGCGTCGCGCTCAAGCTGCCGAACTGCGCGGACTTCCTGCTGCACTTCCTCGCGCTCAACTCCCTCGGCATCGCCGTGGTGCCGATGAATCCGGATTACCAGCGGAGCGAGTTCGAGTACGTGCTGGCGCATAGCGAAGCGGCGCTGGTCGTCGATCTGGCCATGGCAAAAAGCATGGACCTGCCGCAGGCGCCGCAAGCCGGCGCCGCCGCCGAATGCGCGCTGCTCTATACCTCGGGCACCACGGGGAAGCCCAAAGGCTGCCTGCTCAGCAACTTCTATTTCCTGAACGTGGGCCAGCGCTACGTCGACGAAGGCGGCCTTTGCGCGCTGAAGCATGGCGAAGAGCGGCTCATCACGCCGCTGCCGCTGTTTCACATGAACGCGCTCGCCGTGTCGACCACGGCGATGATCCTCACCGCCGGCTGCGTGGTGCAGCTCGACCGCTTTCACCCCAAAACCTGGTGGCGCGACGTCGTCGACTCGCGCGCCACGATCGTCCACTATCTCGGCGTGATGCCCGCGATCCTGCTGCAGCTCGAGCCGAGCGCTCACGACCGCGCGCATCGCGTGCGCTTCGGCTACGGTGCGAACGCCAACCCGAAGGACCACGCCGCCTTCGAGGCGCGCTTCGGCTTTCCGCTGATCGAGGCCTGGGCGATGACCGAAACCGGCGGCGGCGCGCTGATCGCCGCCAGCCGCGAGCCGCGCCATGTCGGCACGCGCTGCATCGGCATGCCACCGCCGGGCCTGGAGGTTCAGATCGTTCCGGGCACCGAGGAGCTCCTGGTGCGCCAGTCGGGCGCCGATCCGAAGCGCGGTTTCTTTTCCGGCTACCTTAAAGACGAGGCAGCAACCACCGAGGCGTGGCGCGACGGCTGGTTCCATACCGGCGACTGCGTGCGCCGCGGGCCCGACGCCAGCCTGCACTTCGTCGATCGGCGCAAGAACGTCATCCGCCGTGCCGGCGAGAACATCGCCGCGCTCGAAGTCGAAGCGGCGCTCGCCGGTCACCCGGCGATTGCCCAGGTCGCGGTAATCGCGAAGCCCGATGAGGTGCGCGACGAAGAGGTCATGGCCTGTGTCGTGCTTAGCCAGCACCACTCCGGAAACCGGGATACTGCCATCTCCATCCAGGACTGGTGCCTCGAGCGGCTCGCCTACTTCAAGGCGCCCGGCCACGTCGCCTTCCTCGCCGAGCTGCCGGTCACCTCGACCAACAAGGTGCAGAAGGCGAAGCTCGCCGACTTCGCGCTGGATCCTGCCGACTGCTTCGACCTGCGCGAACGCAAACGCCGCAAATGACCTCGATGGGTAGACGCAGCTACGAAGGGGTCGCCGTTGCAGTGCCGGTCACTGTTCCTTATGTGCGCTACTCCATACGGTCGGCGCATTGGTGGCTGGCGAGATGCCTTGCCGATCTCCTCAAGAACAGTGGACTAAAGAAGGACGACATCGATGGCCTGTCGGTTTCCAGCTTCACGCTCGCTCCAGATACCGCGATCGGCCTCACGCAGCACCTCGGAGTGTCGCCGCGCTGGCTCGACCACGTGCCCTTTGGCGGCGCGAGCGGCGTCGTCGCGCTGCGGCGCGCCGCGCGCGCCGTGCAGGCGGGAGATGCCGATGTGGTGGCCTGCCTCGCCGGAGATACCAATCATGTCGATTCATTCCGGCTGACGCTCGCGAACTTCAGCCAGTTCGCGCGCGACGCGGTCTACCCGTACGGCGCGGGCGGGCCGAACGCGAGCTTCGCCTTCCTCACCGCGTATTACATGCGCACCTACGGCGCGACGCGAGAGGATTTCGGCAAGCTCTGCGTGGCCCAGCGCGCCAATGCGCTGAAATTCGAGCATGCGCTGTTCAAGAAGCCGCTCACCTTGGAGGAGTACCTCGCCGCGCGGCCCATCGCCGAGCCGCTGCGTCTTTTCGACTGCGTCATGCCCTGCGCCGGAGCCGACGGCTTTCTGGTGCTGACGGAGGAG
>VBCP01000487.1 GCA_005888925.1 Betaproteobacteria bacterium
CATGAACGATTCTAGCGAGCGGCGAGAAACGCCCGGATGCTCGGCCAGTAATCCGGATGGTCGTGGATGTCGTTGTGCCCGGCGGCGAGCTCGACCCAGCGCTTCGGCCCCGCCCAGGCGTCGTACAGCCGCCGCGCGTGCTCGACGGGAATGACTTCATCATGCGCCGCGACGATGCACAGGAGCGGCGCCGTGAGCCGTGGCGCGTAGCTGATGGAATCGAAGGGATGTCTCAGCAGCAGGCGCACGGGGAGATACGGGTAATAGTGCTGCGCCACTGCCGCCAGGCTGTCGAACGGCGCGAGCAGCACGAGGCCGTCGAGGCGCCGCTCCGCGGCGAGGCGCACGGCGACGCCGCTGCCGAGACTGCGGCCGAAAGCAAAGATGCGCGGGCTCGTCGCGGCGAAGCGGTCATACCAGGCGAGCGCGTCGCTGGTTAACGATTGTTCGGAAGGCGCGCCGCCGCTCGAACCGTAGCCGCGGTAGTCGACCAGCAGCCAGCTAGCGCCGGTATCGCGCCGCGCCAGCTCGTCTAGCAGCCACGAAACTTCTTCGGCATTGCCGCCGAAATAGAGCACCAGCGGCGCCCCAGGTGCCGACTTGAAATGCCACGCGCTGCGATGGCCTGGTGCTCGGACGCCGCCAGCGCCTGGGGCATAAATATCAATTTGTCCTGCAATAGATAAGCGGCGAGCGGCACGCCCAGCACCACGGCGGCCCCGAATTTCACCAATACGCCGAGCAATCCCCAGTCCATGATTTCAGCGTAATGTTAAGGGAGGGTGAAAAGACGCGTTCCCGAGACTGAGCTTCGCTTCGGCATGTACGTCGCCGAGCTCGATCGGCCGTGGACCGACACGCCGTTCATGTTCCAGGGCTTCATGCTGAGCACGCAGCAGCAGCTCGACGCCCTGAAGAAATACTGCTCCACCGTCATCGTCGACCTGGAGCGCAGCGCCGCGGTGGAAACGCCGGTGCCGCGCATCGCCTATCCCGAGCGCTCGCCGGTCGAGCAGGAGATCGGGCCGGCGAAAACCGCCTACAGCAACAGCCGCACGCTGATGCGCGACGTGTTGTCGGCGGTGCGCATCGGCCGCACGCTCGACGCCGAGCGGCTCAAGTCCGCGATCACCAGCATGACGCAGAGTGTGCTGCGCAATCCGGACGCACTGCTGCTCTTCTCGCAGCTGCGCGCCAAGGGCGAGTACACCGAATCGCATGCGATCGACGTGTCGATCTACATGATCACCTTCGGCCGCTTCCTGCAGCTCGAGCCCGGGCAGATCGAGTTCCTCGGCTACCTGGGCCTGTTGCAGGACATCGGCAAGGTCCGCCTGCCGAAGGAGCTGCTGGAAAAGCGCGGGCGCCTCACGATCGAGGAATTCGAGCGCGCCAAGCTGCACGTGAATTACTCCGTCGAGATCCTGCGCGCGACGCCGGGGTTGCCGGGCGATCTCGCGCGCATCGCGGCGCTGCACCACGAGCGCCACGACGGCAGCGGCTATCCGAAGGGCCTGCGCGGCAGCGAGATCGGCATGATCGGCTCGATCGCCGCGATCGTCGACACGTTCGACGCGCTCACCGTCAAGCGCCCCTACGCCGATCCGGTGTCGCCTTCGGCGGCGATCAGCATGCTCTACAAATGGCGCGGCGTGTTCTTCGACGCGCATCTCGTCGAGCAGTTCATCCGCTGCATCGGCATCTTCCCGGTCGGCAGCCTCGTCGAGCTGAACACCGGCGAGGTGGGCGTGGTGATCGCGCAGAACCTGACCAAGCGCCTGCTGCCGCGCGTGATGGTGATCCGCGACGCCGAAGGCAATCCCATGCAGCCGCACAAGCTGCTCGATCTGGCGCGCGAGCCCAAGGCGACGAAGGACGAGACCTATCGCATCCTCGGCACGCTCGAATATGGCAGCGTGCCGTTCAATCCGGACGAGCTGTTCCTCAAGGCCGCCAAATAGGAAGACGCGACGGCTACTCGGCCTTCGGGTAGAGCTCGGCGCCTTTCTTCACGAACTCCACCGATTTCTGCTTCATGCCCTGCTCGACGTAGTCGCGCACGTCCTGCGTGATCTTCATGGAGCAGAAGTGCGGGCCGCACATCGAGCAGAAGTGCGCCACCTTGGCGCCGTCCTGCGGCAGCGTCTCGTCG
>VBCP01000488.1 GCA_005888925.1 Betaproteobacteria bacterium
GTCGAGCATCTTGTCCTCGCGCTGCTGCGCGAGGAGCGCGACGAACACCGCCGAGCCGAGGCTGCCGCCGGAGACGCCGGAGAGCGAGAAGAGATGCTCGGCAAAGGCCGGATGCTGGTTCTGGATCTCGCCCAGCACCGTGACGGTCCAGTAGGCGGCGCGGATGCCGCCGCCCTCGGCGTTCACCACGTAGAGCGGCACCCGCGCCTTCGGATCCTTCAGCTTCGCGGCGTGCCGCGACAGCCAGTCGTCGAGCTGCGCGCGCAGGTCCGGGCGGTCGCTGCGCTGCGCCGCGTCGAGCGTGCGCACCGCGTGGTTGTCGTTCCAGAAGCTGCAGACCACCGCAAGGAGCAGGAGCGCCGAGAACACGGGCACGCGCGAGCGCATGCCGACCCAGTCGAGCGTGCTGGCGAGCGCGGTCCAGCCAGCGGCGGCGAGCAGCACGATGCCGGCCGAGCCGATGGCGGGCGCCGCCGTCAGCGGCGCGCTCGTCAGCACGACGAACAGCAGGGCGAAGGCGCCGAGCGCGGCAACAAGCAGCATCCGCGTCAGGGGCGCGAGCTCCTTGAACGTGAGCCCGGCGTACGGCTGCTCGGCGCTCGGCGGCAGGTTCAGCACGGGGGCGAGACTGGTCTGCAGCCGGGAGCCCTCGGGCAACTTGCCATAGGCGAAGCGCGCTGCCCTGCGGCGCATCGACACCGCGATGAGGAACGCAAGGGCACCGAGCGTGCACCAGGTGCCGTAGAAGTTGAGCAGCTCCTGGACGTCCTCGTTCTCGCCCGGCGCATAGCCGCGCGCGGCGCGATAGAAGGAGAGCGCCACGCCGAGGGCGGCGAAGAAACCGATGAAGCGCGGCGTCCAGATGCGCAAGCCTTGCAGATGCGGTGCTTGCTCCGGCACGCCGGGCAGCTTGAGGAAGAGCATGACGCGCGCCCAGTACCAGGCCGAGAGCGACCAGGCGAGCGTCGCGGCGAAGAACCAGAAGGTCTGCGAGCCGTCGACGTGCCCGCTGCGCCGCTCGGCGAGCGCGCGCGCCACGTCTTCGCCCTGCGAGGCGAGCAGCAGGAAGGCGAGGCCGGCGAGCACCATCAGCAGCGGCACGCGGCAAGGTTTCAGCGCCGCCGTGCGTTCGCGCAGCGACCACCACGCGTGACAGACCGTCTCCCAGAACATGAGCGCCTCCCGGTTTTCCTTGTGCGAACCACCTTACCCCGCGCGAGCGCGCAAAGCCATGCGCAGCGGTTATCGCCGCGTCCTTATTTTGCCCCGCTTGCGCATTGCGCCACGCTGCATGCGGCGCGCTGGACATCCTGTCCTCCGTTTCCGAAAAAGGAGCCAGCCGATTCGCATGCTAGCCTGCGGGCGATGCGCATCGACGTGCATCACCATCTCTTCCCGCCGGCGTATATCGCGAGCCTGGTCGAGAGCGAGCACTATCTCGCGCGCGGGGTGGCGCGGCAGTGGACGCCGCAGGTGTCGCTCGAGGACATGGATGCCGCGGACGTGGCGACGGCGATCACGTCGATCACCGCGCCAGGCTTCGCCATCGTCGCGCCCGAGCTGCGCTTCAAGCTCAACCGCGAGTGCAACGAGTACGGCGCGAGGATGGCGCTTGATCACCGCGGGCGCTTCGGTCTTTTCGCCAGCCTGCCGCTGCCCGACGTCGAGCGCAGTCTCGAAGAGATCGGCTACGCGCTCGATACGCTGAAGGCCGACGGCATTGGCCTGCTCACAAGCTATGGCAACAAGTGGCTCGGCGATCCGGCCTTTGCGCCGGTGATGGCCGAGCTCGACCGGCGCAAGTGCGTGGTCTACGTCCATCCGACCGCGCCAGATTGCTGCCGCAACCTGCTCCCCGGCGTACCGGACTGGGTGATCGAGTTCCCCGCCGACACCATGCGCACCATCGCGAGCCTGCTCTTCTCCGGCACGGTCGAGCGCTGCCGGAACATCCGGTTCATCTTTGCTCACGTGGGCGGCGTGCTGCCGCTCCTCACCGAGCACCTGGTGCGTGCGGCGCAGTTCGATGTGCGCAGCGAATTGAAAAAGTTTCATTACGACACGGCGTTGCGCGCGCACCCGGTCGGGGTTTTCTCGGCGCTGCAAGTGGTCGGCGTGTCGCAGCTTCTCTTCGGCACCGATGCGCCGCTGCGGCGGAGCATCGACCAGGTGACGGGTTTGCGATCCTGCGGCCTGAGCGAAGACGAGCTGCGCAAGATCGACTATGAGAACGCGCGGCGGCTGCTAAACTCTTCGACGTTCGCCTTCGGAGGAGCTCTGCATGCCGACCAATAAGCGCGTAGCGATCCTGGTGCACGACGGCTACCAGGATCTCCAGTTCTGGTATCCGCTGCTGCGGCTGCGCGAAGAAGGCGTGCCGGTGACAGTGGTGAGCGTCGAGCCCGAGAAGACCTATCTCAGCCAGCTCGAATACCCGGTGATTCCCGACCAGGGGATCGCGCAGGTGCAGGCGAAGGATTTCGGCGCGGTGATCGTCCCGGGCGGCGCGTCGGGGAAGTACCTCGCCGAGGAGCCGCGCATGCAGCGCTTCATCAAGGATGCCGCCGCGGGCGGCGCTTTGCTCACGGCGATCGCAGAAGGCGTGACGGCGCTCAGCGCCGCGGGAGTGAAGGGTTCAGTCACGGTAAAAACGACGAACGAGCTGCCGGCGTTCTGCCGCGCTTTTTTCGAGGCGCTGAAGAAATAGTGGCGGTGATCCGCACGGTGCTGGGCGACATCGCGCCGCAGGACGCCGGCGTGACGCTGACGCACGAGCACATCCGCTACGCCTACCAGGGCTGCGAGTTCGACCACAACAACGTCTGGGACCTGGACCAGGTCGCCGACGACGTCGGCCGCCGCATCCACGGCATGGTGAAGGAGTACGGCGTAAAGACGATGGTGGATCTCACGCCGCCGGACATCGGCCGGCATCCCGAGCTCCTCGCCGAGGTGAGCCGCCGCAGCGGCGCCCACATCATCGCCACGACCGGCTTCTATGCCGAGCGCATGGGCATCGGCTTCTACTGGCGGCGCAAATCCGTCGACTACATCGCCGACATGCTGGTGCGCGACATCACCGAGGGCATGGTCCACGACAATCAGCTCACGCCCTACAAGGCCGGCGTGATCAAGGTCGCGACCGGCGGCATGGCGCAAACGCCCGCCGAGCCGAATGGCAAGCGCGTCACGCCGCTCGAGGAGCGCATGCTGCGCGCGGCGGGCCAGGCGCAGAAGAAAACCGGCGCGCCGATCGGCACGCATACGCAGCCGCTCGACTACGGTCCGACCAATCCGGCGCTCGAGATGCTCGACGTCCTCGAGGAGGCGGGCGCCGATCCGGGCAAGGTGATGCTCGGCCACGTCTTCATCAAGCCGCGCTTCGAGCACCACGTCGGCATCCCGTGGATGCACGACAGCGCCGAGCAACTGGACGAAGAGCTCGCCGTCAACATTTGCAGACTGGCGGATAAAGGCTACCTGGGCCAGCTCGTGTTCTCGTACGACCGCTTCTTCAGCCACGGGCGCGGCCCGATCACGGAAGAAGAGCCCGACCAGGACAACACGCGGGTGCCGCCCGGCTATCTCTTCGACAGCTTCGCGCCCCGGCTGGCCAAGAAAGGTTTTGGTAAAGCGGAGCTGCACAAAGTGCTGGTGGAAAACCCGCGTCGCATTCTCGCGTTCTAGGAGCAGCCATGAAGATCCAAGATGCCCAGGTCGCCGTCCTCGCCGAGAACCAGTATCAGGAGCTCGAGCTCTGGTATCCGCTCCTTCGCCTGCGCGAAGCCGGCGCCAACGTGCTGACCGTCGCGCCCTCGGCCGAGCAGCTCTACGGCAGCAAGCTCGGCTACCCGGTGAAGGCGGATCTCGCGATCTCCGAGGTGCAGCCCGAGCAGCTCGACGCGGTGATCATCCCCGGCGGCTTCGCGCCGGAGAACTTCCGGCGCACGCCGCAGATCGTGAACCTGGTGCGCAAGGTGCACGAGCAGGGCAGCCTGGTCGCCGCGATCTGCCACGCGGGCTGGCTGCTCGCCTCCGCCGGCATCGCCAAGGGCAAGCGCGTCACCTGCGTCGCGATCATCAAGGACGACGTCATCAACTCCGGCGGCAACTACGTCGACGAGCCGGTGGTGCGCGACGGGAATCTCATCACCTCGCGCCTGCCGGGCGACCTCCCGGACTTCGGCCGCGCGATCGTGCAGTACCTGGAGGAGCAGCCTTCTCGCCGCAGTCCCTCCGCCAAGCCGCTCGTGCGCGTCGCCGGGCGCGCGCCGACCACTGCCGACTACGTGCGTCCCGCGCGAGTCGTGCAGACCTCGGCGGGCAAGGCGTCGGCGAATTACCGCATGCACGCGGTGGAGGCGAAATGAAGTTCTTTCTCACGCTCCTCCTCATAGGGGCGGCACATGCGCAGCAGTATCCGGCGCAGCCGGTCAAGCTGATCGTGCCCTTCCCGGTTGGCGGCGGCGCGGATATCGCCGCGCGCGTCGTGGCGCAGCACCTCGGCACGGAGCTCGGGCAGGCCGTGTTTGTCGAGAACTACGGCGGCGCCGGCGGCACCATCGGTACCTCGCGCGCGGCGCAGGCGGCGCCCGACGGCTACACGCTGTTCGTCGGCACGCCGAGCACGCACGGCACCAACCCCGCGGTGTATAGCAAGCTCCCCTATGATCCGATCCGCGATTTCACGCCGATCGGCCTCATCGGCACTTCGCCCTTCCTGCTGATTGCGCATCCTTCCGTGAAGGCGCAGTCGGCGAAGGAGCTGATCGCGCTCGCGCGCAGCCATCCGGGCGAACTGAACTACGCCTCCTTCGGCAATGGCAGCATCAATCATCTCGGGCTCGAGCTCTTCAACTCGCTCGCCAACATCGACGCGAAGCACGTGCCCTATCGCGGCGGCGCGCCCGCGCTCGCCGATCTCATCGCGGGCCGCGTGCAGTACACCTTCGACGGCAGCGCCGCGCTCCCGGCGATCCGCGCCGGCCAGGTGAAGCTGCTCGCGGTGGGCAGCGCGCAGCGCTGGCACGTATTCGCCGACACGCCCACGATCTCCGAGAGCGCGCTGCCGGGCTTCGAGCTCACCACGTGGTACGGCCTGTTCGCCCCGGCGAAGACGCCGCAGGCGGTGATCGATCTCATGAACACGAAGCTCAACGCGGCGCTCGCGGTGCCGCAGGCGAAGGAGAGCTTCGCCAAGATGGGCTTCGACCCGGCGGGCGGCGCGCCCGACGTGCTGGTGAAGAAGGTGCGCGACGAGGTCGCGAAGTGGACCGACATCGCGCGGCAGAAGAACATCCACATCACGGACTGAGCGGGACCGCTCCTGGCGAAAAGCATCGCGATCGACCGTGCGAAGCGGCTGCGCGACGAGCCGCACACCGGCCACAACCGCTGGCATCCGGACATCGCGCCGGTGATCGAGGTCGAGGCGGGCGAGGACGTGGCGCTCGAGACGCGCGACGCGAACGACGGGCAGATCGGGCCGCGCACCACGGCGGCCGATCTGGTCCGCCTGGAGCGCAACGTCGCCCATCCGCTCACCGGCCCGGTGTACGTGAAAGGCGCGAAGCCGGGCGATCTGCTGGAGATCGAGTACCTCGACATCGTGCCGCAGACCTACGGCTGGACGCGCTTTGCGCCCGGCGGCGGCTTCCTGCCCGATCTCTTCGACAAGCACTTCGTGACGCACTGGGACATCACGCCGCGGTACGCGACCTCGCGCGAGCTTCCCGGCGTGCGCATCCCGAACGGCGCCTTCATGGGCACGGCGGGCCTTGCGCCTTCGCACGAGCAGGTGCACAAGTGGACGGCACGCGAGATGGAGCTCAAGGCGCGCGGCGGGCGCGTGTGGGCGCCGGATGCGGAGAACGCGGTGCCGGCGAGGGGCAGGGTGGCGGCCGAGGGCCTGCGCACCATCCCGCCGCGGGAGAACTGCGGCAATGCCGATATCAAGCAGCTGACGAAGGGGTCCAAGCTTTTCGTCCCCGTGGCGGTCGACGGCGCGCTGTATTCAGTCGGCGACGGCCACTTCGCGCAAGGCGACTCCGAGTGCTGCGGCACCGCCATCGAGATGGGCGCCACCGCCGTGGTGCGCTTTCGCCTGCACAAGGGAGAGGCGGCGGCTCGGCGCATCGTTTGGCCGCGCTTCGCGCATCCGGGCTTCTTCGCGCCGCCCGAATCGGCCGTGCCGCGCAATTTCATCGGCACCATGGGCATGCCGATCACGGCTGAGGGCAGGAACGAGAACTGCGACATCACCCTCGCCGCACGCAATGCGGTGATCGAGATGATCAAGCTGCTCGAGGAGCGCGGCTGGTCGCGCGAGCAGGCCTATGTGCTGTGCAGCGTCGCGGTG
>VBCP01000001.1 GCA_005888925.1 Betaproteobacteria bacterium
GAGATCCAGTCGCTGATGAAGCTCGCGATGAATCCGGCAACCTTCCGCAAGCTCTACGCCAACCTGGCGGAGACCAATCCGATGTGGAAGAAGGTGTCGGCGCCGACCGGGCAGGTCTATAGCTGGCCCGCGTCCACGTACATTGCCGAGCCGCCCTTCTTCAAGGATTTCGCGATGCAGCCGAGGCGGCCGGGCAACGTCAGCGGCGCCAAGGTGCTCGCGATCCTCGGCGACTCGGTCACTACCGACCACATCTCGCCCGCCGGCTCGATCAAGCCGACCTCGCCCGCCGGCATCTATCTGCAGGAGAACGACGTCGCGGTGGCGGATTTCAACAGCTACGGGGCGCGCCGCGGCAACCACGACGTGATGATGCGCGGCACCTTCGCCAACGTGCGCATCAAGAACCTGATGCTCGGCGGCAAGGAAGGCGGCATGACGCTCTACAAGGGCGAGGAGATGCCGATCTACGAGGCCGCGATGCGCTACATCGCCGACGGCACGCCCACCGTGGTGTTCGGCGGAGAAGAGTACGGCACCGGCTCGTCGCGCGACTGGGCGGCGAAGGGCACTCAGCTCCTCGGCGTGAAGGCGGTGATCGCGAGGAGCTTCGAGCGCATCCACCGCTCCAACCTGGTGGGCATGGGCGTGCTGCCGCTGCAGTTCTCGGGCAACGATTCCGCCGTGACGCTCGGTCTCAAGGGCGACGAGACGGTCGACGTCGTCGGGCTGGACGACATCCATCCGCAGCAGGAGCTGAAGCTGCGCATTACCCCGCCCGATGGTCGCGTGGTCGAGATCACGGTGAAGTCGCGCATCGACACCGCGATCGAGGTCGACTACTACAAGCACGGCGGCATCCTGCCGTTCGTGCTGCGCGAGCTGATGAGCCGAGCCGGCCCGGCGAAGAAAGCCGCGTAAGCTCGAATTACGTACTTAGTACGGAATTACGTCGGCTGTGCCGCATCGTGCGGCGCGCGGCCGGTCTCGATCATGCTCTTCATGCGCATGAGGTCGGCGTCCATCTCGCTCTTGGGATCGGCGCCGAACAGGCTCGCCACGGCGTGGCCGAAGGCGCCCGCGGGCGGCACATAGCAAAGGCGCACGCTGACTCGCGTGCCGCCATCGTCGGTCGGCTCGAAGCAGACTTCGCCCGCGTGCTTCACCTCCGAATCCGGCGTCGAGCGCCACTCGATGACCGAATTGGGCTCCATGTTGACGAGCTCCGAGGTCCATTCGACATCCATGCCCGCGGGCCCGCGCACCACCCAGTGCGAGCGGTTGCCGGCGACGTGCACGTCGCGCACCTTCGACATGAAGTGCGGGAAGTTCTCGTAGTCGGCCCAGAAGCCGAACACCTGCTCGACCGGTGCGTTGACGCAGATGGTCTTCTGCACCTCGATGCCGTGCTCGGGTGCGCCCGTGCCGATCAGCGTGGCGAAGTCGAGGTTGGTGATGGCGCGCGCGATGAGCGCCGCGCCGCCCAGCCGCCAGAGAATCCCGCCGCGCAGCAGCAGCGCGAACCCGACCGTGCCGACCGCGAGGCGCGCCGCGGGCGACCAGTTGTCCTGCAGCAGCTCGAAGCGCTCGCCGCGCCGCGGCACGCCGCCCTGCAGCGACGAGACGTTGCCCGCCTCCTTGTGCACCACGAGCTGGTTCGACACGCGCCGCACCCCGGGCACGCGCTTCACCGCCTTCATGAAGGCCGGCACTTCGTGCGCGAGGATCGGACCCGCGAGCCCGACCTCGCCCTCGTTCACCGTCACTTCGATGGCGTGCGGATGCGAGACGTAGCGCCCAAGCGCGGCGCGCACCCGCCCGGCGAGCGTCCCGTCATCGACGCCGCCGCGCCGCAGGATGCGCCGGCCGATGGCCTTTATTCCCATGGCGCGGTGGCGGGTATCGCGCAGCGTCACGTCGTACGCGTCGCGCATGCCCCGCGCTACACGCTCGGCCTTGTCGCGCGTCCGGACGCGGCGACGCCGTCCGCCCTGCGGGTCCAGAAAATACATGGCCAGGGCCCCGGCGGCGGCAGTAAAAAGAATCCGGCTCATTCAGGTCTCCTCGGCAAGAAAACTGCTAGTCGTCGGGTATGACGACCACCTGGATCATCGCGGCCGACTCGAGCCGCGCCAGAATCTTGCAAGTTACGGACCGCAGCCAGAACCTCGCCGAGATCGACGATCTGCTCAATCCCGAGGGGCGGGTCGACGACCGCCAGCTCACCACCGGTGCGCACGCGCGCTTCCACGGCTCGAGCGGCCCGGCGAGCGACCGCGAGGAGACGAGCGCCGTCGAGCACGCCACCGAGCTCTTCGCCAAGCGCCTGGGCGACTACCTCGACAAGGCGCGCACCGCGCACCGCTACGACCGCCTGCACCTGATCGCGCCGCCGAAATTCCTCGGCAAGCTGCGCAAGGAGCTCGGCAAGGAAGTCGAGAAGCTCGTCGCCGAGGAGCTGCCGAAGGACCTGTCGTGGCTGAACGCACGCGACATCGAGCGGCATCTCACAAACGGCCGCGGCGGCGCCTGACGCGCTAGGAGCCTAGAGCCGCGATGTAGTCGGCGAGAACTTCGATGTCCTGGTCGGAGAGCGCCTGCGCCGCGGCGGTCATGTTGCCGTCGAGTTCACCCCGCTTGCCGGCCTTGAAGGCGCGCAATTGGCTGCGCAGGTATTCGAACTGCTGCCCGGCGAGGCGCGGGATCTGCTGCTGGCCCA
>VBCP01000489.1 GCA_005888925.1 Betaproteobacteria bacterium
CAGGTGCCGAACGAGTTCGCCGAGCGCGAGGCGTTCCAGGAAATCGACTACCGGCGCATGTACGGCCAGATGGCGAAATGGGTCGGGCAGATCGACCGCGTCGAGCGCATTCCCGAATACGTGAGCCGCGCCTTCCATACCGCGCTCGCCGGGCGGCCCGGACCGGTAGTGCTGGCGCTGCCCGAGGACACGCTCTTCTCGCAGGCCGCGGTCGCCGATGCGCCCAGGCATCACGTCGTGCGCCCGGCGCCTTCCTCTGCGGAGATGGCCGAGCTGCACCGCTTGCTCGAGAACGCGAAGACCCCCTTCGTGCTTCTCGGCGGCGGCGGTTGGACGCGCGAAGCCTGTGCGCGGCTGCAGCGCTGGATCGAGGCGAACGGCCTCGGCGTGGGCACCGCGTTCCGCTGCCAGGATCTCTTCGACAATCGCAGCGCGAATTACATCGGCGACGTCGGCATCGGCATCAACCCGAAGCTCGCCGAGCGCGTGAAAGAGGCCGACGTGCTGCTGGTGATCGGCGCGCGCCTGGGCGAGATGACGACCAGTGCCTATACGCTGGTCGAAGCCCCGGTGCCGAAGCAGACGCTGATCCACGTGCACGCCGGCGCCGAGGAGCTGGGGCGCGTGTACCGGCCGGCGCTCGCGATCAACTCCGGATATCCGCAGTTCATCGAGGTCCTCGAGCACCTTTCATTCAAGAACCCGGTGTGGAAAGAGCGCACCGCCGCGGCGAGAAAGGAATTCCTCGAATGGACCGAGCCGCGCCCGATGCCGGGCAAGGTTCAGTACGGCGAGATCATCCGCTGGTTATCGGATCACCTGCCGGAGGACACGATCGTGGCCGGCGGCGCCGGCAACTTCGCCGGCTGGCTGCACCGGCATTTCCGCTACAAGGGCTTTCGCACGCAGCTCGGCTCGACCAATGGCTCGATGGGCTATGGCTACCCGGCGGCGGTCGCCGCCAAGCTCGCGGAGCCGAAGCGCACGGTTTTCGGGCTGTGCGGGGATGGCGACTTCCTGATGACGGGCCAGGAGATCGCGACTGCCGTGCAGTACGGCGCCAACTTCGTCGCCGTGGTCGTGAACAACGGCTTGTACGGCACGATCCGCATGCACCAGGAGCGCGAGTACCCGGGACGCGTCTTCGGCACCGAGCTGAAGAACCCGGACTTCGCGGCCTATGCGCGCGCCTTCGGCGGCCACGGCGAGACCGTGGAGCGCACCGAGGATTTCGCGCCCGCGTTCGAGCGCTCGTCCAAGGCGGGCAAGCCCGCGCTCATCGAGCTGCGCATCGATCCGGACGCGATCACGCCCGCCACCACCCTCTCCGCCATCCGCGAGAAGGCGCTTAAGTCAAAGCAATGAACTCTGGATCGGCCTGGTGCGCGCGCTCGAAGCGCAGGAAATCGTAGTAGCCGCAGGCACACGCCCGGCCGCGACTCATACACCGTGCAGCGGCGCTTCTCCTGGTCGAGGAACATGCACGCGGTGGCGAACACCGTGTCCTTCTTGTGGCGTAAGAGCCGCACCTTCTCCTTCGCGTCGGACTTGGTGAAGCGCTCCTCGGCCTCGCGGTAGCCGAGCCCGAAGCGCTTGCCGAGGCGCTCGATGTCGCGCGGCGTCACTTCGATCTCGGGATAGCTGCAGCAGTAGGCGGGACACTTCGCGCACGAGTAGCGCACGCGCACGGGAATCGGGAAGGGCTTGCCGTTTTTCATTCTTGGGATCGCTCGAGCGGGAGCGGCGAATTCTACGCGAGCGACGTTACGACGCGCACGGCTTTATGTTGTAGCAGAAATCGCGACGCGCTTAACCCTTTTCGAATGCGCATTCGTTTCATTGCAGCAGGGCTCGCCATAGGGGCGGGACTCGCTCAAAAGAAAGGAAAGAAAGTGAATGCGCGAACCGTGATTGCGTTACTGGCATTGCTGTGCGCTGCCGAGGTGCGAGCGCATGGCGGCTTGGTGGATCTCTCGGTATATGACCGCACCGAAGGAAGGCGCCTTGCCGTGCATTGGCACGAAGGCAGGGCATATGTCGTCGGCAAGCCCGGCAACGAGTACCAGGTGACGATGCGCAACCGGCTGCGCGAGGACGTGTTGACGGTGGTGTCGGTCGACGGCGTGAACGTGATCAGCGGCGAGACCGCCGATCCGGGACAGACCGGTTACGTGCTCGGTCAGTCCCGCGCCTACGACATCCTGGGCTGGCGCAAGAGCCTCGCCGAGACCGCGGCGTTCTACTTCACCGCGCTGCCCGACTCGTACGCGGCGAGGACCGGGCGGCCGGACAATGTCGGCGTGATCGGCGTCGCGGTGTTCCGCCGCAAGCAGCCGCCGCAACCCATCGCGCCGATGCTGCGCCCCGGGGCGGCTGAGCCGGGCGCGGCGCGACGCGAGGCGGCAAGCGACGCCGCGGCTGGACCACGAGCGGCGCAGGACGAATCGCGCCTCGGCACCGGGCATGGCCGCCGCGAAGTCTCACAGGTCCAGCACGTGGCCTTCGAGCGCGCCACCAGCGCGCCCGCGGAGACCATCACGCTCTACTACGACAGCCAGCGCAACCTGCTGGCGCGCGGCATCATCCGCGAACCCGCGCCGGTCGCGCCGCTGCCGCGGCCATTCCCAGGTTTTGCGCCTGACCCGCAGGGATAATGGGAGGGGATGGAGGCCCCGGACGAACAGCTCATGCTCGCTTATCGGGACGGCGACGCCGCGGCCTTCGAAACGCTCTATGCGCGCCACCGCGCACGCCTGTACCGCTTCGTGCTGCGCAGCGTGAAGAGCCGCGCGATCGGCGAGGAGCTGTTCCAGGAGATCTGGATGCGCGTGATCGAAGCGCGGCTGCGCTACAAGCCGCAGGCGCGCTTCACGACATGGCTCTATACGATCGCGCACAATCACCTGG
>VBCP01000082.1 GCA_005888925.1 Betaproteobacteria bacterium
GGCGACATCGACTTCGAGCTTGTCGCCCGGCACGAGTTGGACGCTGATCACCGCCGGCGTGTTGTCCTGGGTATTCTTGCGGCCGAAGTCGGATTCATCGAGCACCGAGGCGCGCAGCTTGTTGTCGGGATCCAGGTAGGCCCGGCGCACGCCTTCGTTGATCGCGTCCTCGAGCGAATCCTGGAAGTCGAAACGCACGCCCATGCCGACTTTCAGGAAGACGTTGACGATGCCCGTGTCTTGGCAGATCGGCCGGTGGCCCTCGGCGCACATGCGCGAGTTGGTGAGGATCTGCGCGATCGCGTCCTTCGCCGCCGGCGACTGCTCGCGCTCATAGGCGCGGCCCAAGGCGCGGATGTAATCGGCGGGATGGTAGTAGGAGATGAACTGCAGCGCGTCGGCGACGCTTTGGACGACGTCGGCCCGGCGGATCAGGGTCATGGAAAGCGCTTTACAGTGGGTTGATTTGGTGATTTTATCTGCACGCCCGCCGCCACGCGCGTAAGTGCTGCGTAAGCGAGACGTCGAAGAATGCGGTGGCCGGAGTTCACGGGAGATCCACGGAGGAGCCGTTATGGAAGCCATGGCAGAGAAAAAGGCGCGTCGCCCAGCGAAACCGTCGCCCAGCGACGAGGTTTCGGAAGCCCAGATCGCGGTGCACTGGCAGGAGCAGAACTACTTCGCGCCGCCCAAGGACTTCGTCGCGCAGGCCAACCTCACCGACAAAGGCATCTTCAAGCGTTTCGCCCTCGAGAAGTTTCCCGGCTACTACAAGGAGTTCGCCGAACTGCTCGACTGGTACAAGAAGTGGGACAAGATTTTCGATGGCAGCAAGCCTCCGTTCTGGCGCTGGTTCGTCGGCGGAAAAATCAACGCCTCCTACAACTGCATCGACCGGCATCTGGCGAAGCACCGGAACAAGACTGCGATCCATTTCGTGCCCGAGCCGGAGAACGAGGCGGTCCAGCACGTCACCTACCAAGAGCTCTATGTCCGGGTGAACGAGTTCGCCGCGCTGCTGCGCGATTTCTGCGGCCTGAAAGCGGGCGATCGCGTGACGCTGCACATGCCGATGGTGGCGGAGCTGCCGATCACCATGCTCGCCTGCGCGCGGCTCGGCGTAATCCACTCGCAGGTGTTCAGCGGCTTCAGCGGCAAGGCCTGCGCCGACCGGATTTCCGACTCCGAAAGCCGCGTGCTGATCACCATGGATGCCTACTACCGTGGCGGGAAGCTCCTCGAGCACAAGGAGAAGGCCGACATCGCGGTGGCCGAGGCGGCGAAGGACGGCCACAAGCTCGAGAAAGTGCTCGTCTGGCAGCGCCATCCCGGCAAGTACTCGAGCCAGACAAAACTCGAGCAGGGACGCGACTTCGTCGTCAACGATCTGCTGCCCAAGTACCGCGGCAAGCGCATCGAGCCCGTGCAGATGCCGGCAGAAGCGCCGCTTTTTCTCATGTACACGAGCGGCACCACCGGCAAGCCGAAAGGCGCGCAGCACTCGATCGGCGGCTATCTCGCCTATGTGACCTGGACTTCGAAGTACGTGCAGGACATTCACCCCGAGGATGTCTATTGGTGCCTGGCGGACATCGGCTGGATCACCGGACACTCGTACATCGTGTATCGCCGCTTCTTCGGTCGTCTACGAGGGCGTGCCTACCCATCCGGATCCCGGCCGCCCTTGGCGCATCGCCGAGGAGCTCGGCGTCAACATCTTCCATACCTCGCCTACGGCGATCCGCGCTCTGCGCAAGGATGGCCCTGACGAACCCGCCAAGCACAACTACCGCTTCAAGCATATGACGACGGTGGGCGAGCCGATCGAGCCCGAAGTGTGGAAATGGTATTTCAACGTCGTGGGCAAGAAGCAAGCGGCGATCGTCGACACCTGGTGGCAGACGGAAACCGGCGGATTCCTTTGCACCACGATGCCGGGAATCCACAAGATGAAGCCGGGCAGCGCAGGTCCGGCCGTTCCGGGCATTCATCCGGTGATCTACGACGATGAAGGCAAAGAGCTGAAGGCCGGCTCGGGCAAAGCGGGCAATATCTGCATCCGCAATCCCTGGCCGGGGATCATGCAGACCATCTGGAAAGATCCGGACCGCTTCGTGCGGGTGTACTACTCGCGCTACTGCAAGGATCCTAAGAGCAAGGACTGGCGCGACTGGCCATACCTGGCGGGCGACGGCGCGGTGCAGACGAAAGACGGCTACTACCGCATCCTCGGGCGCATCGACGATGTGATCAACGTCGCGGGGCACCGTCTGGGCACCAAGGAAATCGAATCGGCCGCGCTCCTGGTTCCCGAGGTCGTCGAGGCGGCGGTGGTACCGGTCGCCGACCCGATCAAGGGCAAAGTGCCGGATCTGTACGTGGCGCTGAAGCCCGGCCTCTCAGCCTCGGATGACATCGCGAAGAAAGTCTCGGCCGCGGTCGTCTCCGAGATCGGCGCGATCGCGAGACCGCGCCAGGTGATCATCGTGCCCGACATGCCGAAGACCCGCTCCGGCAAGATCATGCGCCGCGTGCTGGCGGCGATCTCCAACAAGCAGGACCCGGGCGATGTGTCCACGCTCGCCAACCCGGAAGTTGTCGATAAGATCAGGGAAATGGCGAAGTGATCCGGAGGTGAATTGAACCGCGGCGCCGCGAGTTGGCTGTGAAGCTGGCTCTCTTCGCCGACATCCATAGCAACCTCGAGGCGCTGACCGCGTGCCTCGATCACGCGGCCGCCCTGGGCGCCGCGCGCTATGCGTTCCTGGGTGACCTGGTCGGATACGGCGCCGATCCGGTCGCTGTGCTCGAGCTGATCGAGTCGCACGCAGCGCGCGGCGCGATCGTGGTGCTGGGCAATCACGACGCGGCGGCGATCGGGCGCCCGGTGCACGGCATGAACCTCCAGGCGCTGACTGCGATCGCCTGGACGCGCAAGCGCCTCCCCAAGCGGCAGGTCGATTTCCTTGGCGCGCTGCCGCTGAGCGTGCGCGAGGACGACCGGCTCTACGTGCACGCGAGCGCCGCGGCGCCGGAGCGCTGGACCTACGTCACCGGGCCGCGCCAGGCGGCGCAAAGCATCGGCGCGACCGACGCCAGCGTCATTTTCTGCGGCCACGTCCACGAGCAGAAGCTCTATTACACCGGTGCCGGCGGATATCCGATGCCCTTCCAACCGGTGCCGGGCACGCCGATTCCCACCGCGCGGCACCGGCAGTGGCTCGCGATCGTCGGCTCGGCCGGGCAGCCGCGCGATCGAAACACAGCCGCGTGCTATGCGCTCGCGGATCTGGCGCGCGCGCGCATCACGTTCTTCCGGGTGCCGTATGACCACGGCACCGCAGCGCAGAAGATCCGCGCCGCCGGCCTGCCGGAGCGGCTCGCGAGGCGGCTGGAGCGCGGCAGCTGATGCTCGCACCCGAGCCGGGCATCGAGATCGACGGCTTCCGCCTCGGCGAGCGCATGCACGTGGGCAGCATGGCGTCGATCTACCGGCTCGAAGGACCGAAAGGTCCGCTGCCGCTCGTCATGAAGATCCCGCGGCTTGGCGCCGGCGAGCGCAGCGCCAACGTCGTGAGCTTCGAGCAGTGCCGCATGGTGCTCGGCGCACTCTCGCAGAGCCCGCACTATCCGACGGTGATCGCGTACGGCGATGTCGAGACCACCCCTTATCTGGTGATGGAATACATCGAGGGCACGCGCCTCGACACCTGGATCGAGCGCGCGCCGCTGGCGCCGCAGGAGACGGCTCGGCTCGGGCACGCGCTCGCCCTTGCGCTGCACGAGGTCCACCGGCAGGACGTGATTCACCTCGACCTCAAGGCGACCAACGTCATCTACCGCGCGAGCGGCGAGGCGGCGCTCATCGACTTCGGACTGTCGTGCCACCGCCATCTGCCCGATCTCCTGGCGGCCGAGTTCCACACCCCGGTGGGCAACTGGGTGTACATGGCGCCGGAGCAGATCGCGGGCGAGCGCTGCGATCCGCGGAGCGACTTATTCGCGCTCGGCGCGCTGCTTTATCAGCTCGCGACGGGAAAGCGCGCTTTCGGCACGCCGAGCACCGTGGCGCAGCTGCGCCGCCG
This sequence comes from Betaproteobacteria bacterium, assembly GCA_005888925.1. Classification (GTDB taxonomy): domain Bacteria; phylum Pseudomonadota; class Gammaproteobacteria; order Burkholderiales; family SG8-39; genus SCGC-AG-212-J23. Next base: position 4,086 of record VBCP01000082.1, read on the forward strand.
CCTCTACCGCGACCCGCCGCCGCCACGCGCGCTTGTCGCCGCGACGCCGCCGTGGCTGCAGGAGGTGATCCTGCATTGCCTCGAGATCGACGCCGCGGCGCGCTGTGCGTCGGCCGCGCAGGCGGCCTTCGATCTCGCCAACCCGGGCCAGGTGGCTCTCACCGAGCGGGCCGAACGAGCCTCGCGCGCCGGCATCGTCAAGCTCGGGCGCCACTGGCTGAAGGCGCGCAACTTCGCGCCTTCGGCGCCGCCGCCGCCGGCCACCGACGTGGCGCCGCTGCCGGTGATCGTCGTGGCGATCGCCACGCACGAGACCGATGAGCCGTTCTTCGAGGCGCTGCGCTCGGCGACCCGCAGGCGCGTCGCGGCCGACGGCGGCTGCCGCATTGCGTGCATCACCGTCGTGCCGCCGGCCGCCGCGCTCTCCGACGACACTCCCACCGGCCGCCACATCAAGCAGCTCGTGAGCCTGCGGCGCTGGGCGAAGCCGCTCGGCCTGCCCGAGGAGCGCCTCACTTATCACGTGCTAGAGTCGGATCAGCCCGCAGTCGCGCTGCTCGATTACGCGGCGGTGAACGAGGTCGAGGAGATCCTCATGGGACCCGGCAAAGAAGCGGCGCAGGTCGTGGCACAGGCGCCCTGCAGCGTCACGGTCGTGCGCGCCGCGCCGTTGAGCTGACGATGACCGAGAAACCCAAAGAGCCACGCTTCGTTGCGCTGTGCATGCTGGGACTCGTGCTGTTCAACTTCCCGGTGCTCGCGCTGTTCAACGTAGGCGGCACGGTCCTCGGCGTACCGGTGCTCTACGCCTACATCTTCGCCGCCTGGGCGCTCCTCATCGCGCTCATGGCACGGGTCGCGGAGCGCTAGAGATGCTGCAGGGCCCGGTGATCATCCTGAGCGCCTTTGCCTACCTCGGCGTGCTCTTCGCCATCGCCTACTACGCCGACCAGCGTGCCGACGCCGGCCGGCCGGTGATCGCCAACGCGTACGTCTACAGCCTGTCGCTCGCGGTATACGCGACCGCTTGGACCTTCTACGGCAGCGTCGGGCGCGCGGCGAGCGACGGCGTCGGCTTCCTGCCGATCTACATCGGGCCGACGCTGATGATCGCGCTGTGGTGGGTGGTGATGCGCAAGATCCTGCGCATCTCGAAGCAAAACCGCATCACCTCGCTCGCCGACTTCATCGCCTCGCGCTACGGCAAGAGCGCGCTGCTCGGCGGCATCGTCACCGTGATCGCTGTGATCGGCATCCTGCCGTACATCTCGCTGCAGTTGAAAGCCGTCTCGGCGAGCTACCTGATCCTGGTCCAGTATCCCGACATCGTCATGCCGCAGACGCTCGGCGAGACGCCGATGCGCCAGGACACGGCGCTGTGGGTCGCGCTGATCCTCGCGGCTTTCACCATCGCCTTCGGCACCCGGCACCTCGACGCCGCCGAGCACCATCAGGGCATGGTGGCGGCGATCGCCTTCGAGTCGCTGGTGAAGCTGCTGGCGTTCCTCGCGGTGGGCGTCTTCGTCACCTTTGGCCTGTATCACGGCTTCGGCGATCTCTTCACGCGCGCCGCCGCCGATCCCAGGCTGCGCGCGATGATGACGCCGCTCGGCGGCGTCGCCGGGGGCTACGCGAGCTGGGTGTGGCTCACCATCCTCTCGATGATGGCGATCATGTTCCTGCCGCGGCAGTTCCAGGTGACCGTGATCGAGAACCTGGACGAGAAGCACCTGAACAAGGCGATCTGGCTCTTCCCGCTGTACATGCTGGCGATCAACGTCTTCGTGCTGCCGATCGCCTTCGGCGGGCGGCTGCATTTCCCCGAAGGCGGCGTCGACGCCGATACCTTCGTGCTGACGCTGCCGATGGTCGAGAAGCAGGAGGCGCTCGCGCTGCTCGTGTTCATCGGCGGCCTCTCGGCCGCGACCGGGATGGTGATCGTCGAGACGATCGCGCTTTCCACCATGGTGTGCAACGACCTCGTCATGCCGGTGCTGCTGCGCATGCGCTCGCTCGCACTGAACGAGCGGCCCGACCTGACCGGCCTCTTGCTTGGCATCCGGCGCGGCGCGATCGTGCTGATACTCCTGCTGGGGTATCTCTATTTCAAGCTGGCGGGCGAAGCCTACGCCCTGGTCTCGATCGGCTTGATCTCCTTTGCGGCGGTGGCCCAGTTCGCCCCGGTCGTCCTCGGCGGCATCTTCTGGAAAGGCGGCACACGCAGGGGCGCCTTGTGCGCCCTGGTCTCAGGGTTCGCCGTCTGGTTCTACACGCTGCTCTTGCCCGCGCTCGCGCGCTCGGGCTGGCTGCCGATCGGGCTGCTCGAGCAGGGGCCCTTCGGCATCGCGCTCCTGAAGCCGCTCGAGCTCTTCGGCCTCGCGGGCCTCGACCAGATCACGCACGCCATGATCTGGAGCATGCTCGCCAACATCGGCGCGTACGTCGGCGTGTCGCTCGCCGCATCGCCGAGCGTCGACGAGCACCGGCAGGCAAGCTTGTTCGTCGACGTGTTCCGCCAGGGTGGCGAGGCGGGCGGCGCGCGCTTCTGGCGCGGCACGGCATCGGTGCCGGAGCTGCGCAGCCTGCTCGCGCGCTTCCTCGGCGTGGCGGCGGCGGAGGAGGCTTTCACGGGATATGCCGAGGCCAAGGGACTGCGCTGGAAGAGCGATCCGCTCGAGGCCGACGCGGAGCTCGTGCACTATGTCGAGGTCAAGCTCGCGGGCGCGATCGGCGCCGCGTCGGCGAGAGTGATGGTGGCCTCGGTCGTGAAGGAAGAGGCGCTGACCATCGAAGAAGTGCGCACCATACTGGATGAAGCGTCGCAGGTGGTGGTGTACAGCCACCGCCTCGAGCAGAAGTCGCGCGAGCTCGAGGCGGCGACGGCGGAGCTGCGCGCAGCCAACGAGCAGCTGAAGGAGCTCGACCGGCTGAAGGACGACTTCGTCTCCACCGTGACGCACGAGCTGCGCACGCCGCTCACTTCGATCCGCGCGTTCACGCAGATTCTGCTCGAGCATCCCGAGGTCGACGCCGAGCAGCGCTCGAAATTCCTCGGCATCATTACCAAGGAGACCGAGCGGCTCACGCGCCTGATCAACCAGGTGCTCGACCTCTCCAAGATCGAGTCGGGCAAGGCGGAGTGGCGCGAGTCGATGCTCGATCTGCGCGAGCTGATCGGCGACGCGGTGACCGGCATGAGCCAGGTGTTCGAGGAGCGCGACATCAGGATCGACGTCGAGGTGCCGGAGAAGGCCGCGCCGGTGCGGGCGGATGTCGACCGCATCATCCAGGTGATGCTCAATCTGCTTTCGAACGCGGCCAAGTTCTGCGAGCCGGGGCGTGGCCGCATCCGCGTGGCGCTCAAGGAGGAGCCCGGTGCGCTTCGCGTGGAAGTGCGCGACAACGGCCCGGGCATCGATCCGGCCGACCAGGGCGTGATCTTCGACAAGTTCCGCCAGGTCGGCGACACGCTCACCGCCAAGCCGCACGGCAGCGGCCTGGGGCTCCACATCAGCCGCCAGATCGTCGAGCATTTCGGCGGCCGCATGTGGGTGCAAAGCACGCCCGGCCGCGGCGCCTGTTTTTCCTTTACGCTGCCGAGCGCACCGACAGCCGACGCGCGTCCGATCCTGATCGCCCGCGATGGCGACGAGGCCCTGAAGGCGCTCGAAAGCGCCCGCCCGGACCTGGTGCTGCTCGACATCATGATGCCGGTGAAGAGCGGCTACGAGATCTGCAAGCGCATCCGCGAGCGCCCCGAGTGGAAGCACGTCAAGGTGGTGATGCTTTCGGCCAAGGGGCGCGACGCCGAGGTGAACAAGGGCATGGCGGTGGGCGCAGACTTGTATGTCACCAAGCCGTTCTCGACCCGCGAGCTGATGGAGCAAATCAGGGGGCTGCTCGCCGCGTAAGGTTTGCGTAAGTCCCCGCTGCCATATTCCGGCTGCCTAACAGAGAGAGGGGGCAGTCATGGCCGAGGCCAAAGCAGGCGGTTTCCTGGCGGAAGACTCCGTCAAGAGCTTCCGGACCGAAGAGCGGCGGGTGATCTTCGCCTCGTCGCTCGGGACGGTCTTCGAGTGGTACGACTTCTATCTCTACGCAGTCCTGGCGCCGTTCTTCGCGGTGCTGTTCTTCCCGCCGGGCAACCAGACCGCGGCGCTGCTTTCGGCTTTCGCAGCCTACGCGGCGGGCTTCCTGGTGCGCCCGTTCGGCGCCCTGGTGTTCGGCCGCATCGGCGATCTCGTCGGCCGGAAGTACACCTTCCTCGTCACGATTCTCTTCATGGGCGCCTCCACGTTCCTAGTGGGCCTGCTGCCGACCTTCGCCAGCGTCGGCTGGCTGGCGCCGATCCTTATGGTGACGCTGCGCCTGGTGCAGGGTCTCGCGCTCGGCGGTGAATACGGCGGTGCCGCAACCTACGTCGCCGAACACGCGCCGAACGATCGCCGCGGATACGACACGAGCTGGATCCAGACGACGGCAACCCTCGGGTTGTTCCTCGCGCTGCTGATGATTTATCTGTGCCGCAGCAACATGGACGCCAAGGCGTTCGCCGAGTGGGGCTGGCGCATTCCCTTCTGGCTGTCGCTCGTGCTGCTGATCTTCTCGGTCTATATCCGGCTCAAGCTGCACGAGTCGCCGATATTCCAGCAGATGAAGTCGGAGGGCAAAGGCTCGAAGCAGCCCCTCACCGACAGCTTTCTCAAATATCCGAACAACAAGTACGTGCTGCTCGCGTTGCTGGGCGCGACGGCCGGGCAGGGCGTGGTGTGGTACACGGGGCAGTTCTACGCGCTCTTCTTCCTGACCATCACGCTGAAGCTCGACTACGTTTCGGCCTATACGCTGATCGGGGTGTCGCTGCTCATCGGGACGCCATTCTTCATCGTCTTCGGCTGGCTCTCCGACAGGATCGGCCGGCTGAAGATCATCATGGCGGGCTGCCTGATCGCGGCGGTGACCTACTTCCCGCTGTTCCAGGGCCTCACGCACTACGTGAATCCGGCGCTCGAGACCTTCTCGGCAAAAACGCCGATCACGGTGGCCGCGAACTCGGGCGACTGCCAGTTCCACCTGTTCGTCGGTCCCTGGAGCAAGTTCTCCGACTGCGACCGCGTCAAGGACTTCCTCACCAAGCAAGGGCTGTCGTTCAAGTCGGTGAGCGCGGAAGCGGGCAAGGTGACCACGACGATCGGCGATCAGAAGATCGAGGGCTGGGACCAAGCGAAGCTCGCCGCGACCCTGAAGGCCGCCGGTGCGCCGCCGAGTGCCGACAAGAGCAAGATGAACTGGTTCATGGCGGAGCTGATCCTGTTCATCATGGTGATCTACGTCACCATGGTCTACGGCCCGATTGCCGCCTTCCTGGTGGAGCTGTTCCCGACCGAGATCCGCTACACGTCGATGTCGCTGCCCTATCACATCGGCAACGGCTGGTTCGGCGGCATGCTGCCGCTGACCGCGACCGCGATGGTCGCAGCCACCGGCGACATCTACTATGGTCTCTGGTATCCCATCGTGGTCGCGGTGATGACGTTGATCGTCGGCTCGATCTACCTTCGGGAGACGCGCACTCGCGACATCAGGACCTATCAGCACCAGGCGACCTGAGCGCCGCGCCCACCGAGCACTAAGCCCGCCCAAGTGGCGGGCTTTTTTTGCCTCAAACGTGAAACAAGCTTGGCTTGTGCGGCGCAGCACGCGGTTCCTGATTTGCGCAATCAGCGCCTTTTTTGCAAGCGCTGGAGAATCCGGCAATACTCGACCGTGGCATTGAAGATCCCTCGTTGCGCGAAATGTTCCGGCGCCTGCGAGTTGAAGACGCTGCCCTCGGTTTCCGGAGAGAACGGGCCGCTCAAGCTGACCGCGCTCGAGATGCCGGTGTTCGTCTGCGCGAAGGATCACAAGTTGCCCGTTCACCGCGACTTCATGCTGTGGCTTATCCAGCAGATCCGCGCGCGTGAAACGCAGATCGCGGCCGGGAAGGAAGAAGGGATGATTTTCAAGAAGCACCTGTGCGGCGAGTGCCGCAAGGAACTAGCTTCCAAGCCCGAGCGCCGGCAGACGTTCTCGTACGAGCTGAAGTACGAAGATCTGGCGCCGTTCAAGCTGCAGATCGAGATGCCGCTGTACAAGTGCACTGGTTGCGGCAAGGAGCAGGTCCGCTCGACCAAGGACGTGCACAGCCACGTACCGTTCGCCGTCGTCGGCATCAACGACGGCGCGGGGTTCCCGCACAGCGGCTGACGCGCGATAGAATCGCGCTCTCGCGGAGAGATGGCCGAGCGGCTTAAGGCGCACGCTTGGAAAGCGTGTAAGCGTTAATAGCGCTTCGTGGGTTCGAATCCCACTCTCTCCGCCATCTCCCGGTTCCCTCTGCGGTTTGTGCGGCGCGGCAGAGGAGCGCTGGTTTGCGTTCCGCCAAGTTTGATGTAAGCATTCCCCCGCGAGAATCCAAATAGAAACCCGCAGTTGGTTCCTTTTCTTGAGGGGAGGCTTGATTGGAACTGTCCGCAAAGCACCACGAGTATTGGCGCAAGAACCTCGTCATCACGGCGATTCTGTTCGTCGTCTGGTTCGTCTTTACTTTCGTCGAGATCTGGTTCGCACGCGACCTCAACAGCAGCATGACGTTCCTCGGCTTTCCGCTCGCGTTCTACTTCTCGGCGCAGGGTTCGCTCGCGATCTACGTCGCACTCATCGGCATCTACGCACTGATCATGCGCAAGCTCGACAAGGAATACGGCGTGGATGAAGGAGACCTCGAATGAGCTCCCCGGCCTTCTCGCAGTCGAACTTCAACCGCCAGCTCAAGAAGTACTACACCTTCTATACCGGCGGCTTCATCGCCTTCCTTCTTGCGCTCGCGCTGGCCGAGCAGATGGGGATGTCGCGCGCCTGGATAGGCTACTGGTTCCTGTTCGCGACCATCGGGCTGTATGCCGGCATCGGCTGGATGACCCGCACCACGGATGTCGCGGAGTATTACGTCGCGGGACGCCGGGTGCCGTCGTTCTTCAACGGCATGGCGACCGGCGCCGACTGGATGAGCGCGGCGTCCTTCATCGGCATGGCGGGCACGCTGTTCCTGTCGGGCTTCGACGGGCTCGCCTGGGTCATGGGATGGACCGGGGGCTTTTGCCTGGTGGCGTTATTCCTCGCGCCCTATCTGCGCAAGTTCGGCCAGTTCACCATTCCGGATTTCCTCGCCGAGCGTTACGGCGGCAACATCGTGCGCTTCATGGGCGTTATCTGCGCGATCACCTGTTCTTTCGTCTACGTCGTCGCCCAGATCTACGGCGTCGGCCTGATCGTGAGCCGGATGACCGGCCTCGAGTTCGGCGTCGGCGTGTTCGTCGGCCTCGCCGGGATCCTGGTTTGCGCGATGCTGGGCGGCATGCGGGCGGTGACCTGGACCCAGGTGGCCCAGTACATCGTCCTCATCATCGCCTACATGACGCCCGTGGTCTGGCTGGGCGTGAAACATACCGGCATACCGGTGCCGCAGTTCGCCTATGGCTATACGCTGCAGAAGCTCGGCGATGTGGAGAAGAAAATCACCGCCGACCCGAAAGAGCAGGAAGTGCGCAAGATCTTCGCTGACCGGGCGGCGGCAGGCAGGGCCGCACTCGCCGCTCCTGAGAAGTCGTACGCCGAAGGCAAGGCCAAGGTCGAGCAGGATCTCGCGAAACTGAAGGCTGCGAATGCGCCGGCGGAGAAGATCGCGGAGGCCGAAAGAGCCGTTGCGGCCTATCCCGTGAACGTGAACGCCGCGCAGGTTCAGTGGCGGCGTGAAGCAGGCCTCGCCGCGCGCGCGGCGCCACCCCGGCCGCACGCCGAGGCTTTCCCGGGCAGGGATGAAGCGGCGCGGAATACCGCGCGCCTGAACTTCATCGGCATCGTGTTCTGCATGATGTTCGGCACCGCGGCGCTGCCCCACATCCTGATGCGCTACTACACCACGCCCAGCGTGCAGGAGGCGCGCACTTCGGTGTTCTGGTCGCTGGTGTGCATCTTCCTGCTGTACTTCACGGCGCCCTGCCTCGCGGTGCTGGCGAAGTACGACATGTACACGCACCTGGTGGGCAGTTCGTTCGCCTCGCTCCCGGCCTGGGCCTCGGCATGGGCAAAGGTGGATCCGTCGCTGCTCAGCATCGTCGACATCAACAAGGACGGCATCGTGCAGCTGGCCGAAATCGTGATCGGCGGCGACCTGATCGTGCTGGCGACGCCCGAGATCGCGGGCTTGCCGTACGTGGTGTCGGGCCTGGTTGCTGCGGGTGGCCTTGCCGCGGCGCTGTCGACCGCGGACGGGTTGCTGCTGACCATTGCCAACGCCTTGGCGCACGACTTCTACTACAAGCTGATCGATCCGACCGCCACGACGGGGAGACGCGTGTTTCTCTCCAAGTTTTTGCTGGTCTGCGCCGCGATTACGGCGGCCTACGTGACCTCGCTCAAGCCGGGGGACATCCTGTTCCTGGTGGGTGCCGCGTTCTCGCTGGGGGCATCCTCGTTCTTCCCGTGTTTGGTGATGGGCATATTCTGGAAGCGCGCTAGCAAGTGGGGAGCGATCATCGGCATGGCCGCGGGGCTTGGGATTTGCGTGTACTACATGGTTACGCGCTACCCGTTCTTCGGCATCAATATGCCGCTTTGGTTCGGCTTGAGCCCGGTGTCGGCCGGCATGTTCGGCTTGCCGGTATCGATGATCACCATCTACATCGTGAGCTGGCTGACGCCCGAGCCACCGAAGGAAGTGCAGGAGCTGGTCGAGCATGTGCGCTATCCGAACCTGGTGGGTGATACCGTAGTCAGCGAAGCCAGATAGCCTGGGACCGTTGATCCAAACAAGGCCCGCTTAGGCGGGCCTTGTTTTTTAGAATCTGTTCTAGTCTGCAGGGAGACTGAAAATGAAAGCATTCCTGGTTGCCGCGGCTTGCGGCATCGTACTGACCCTGAGCGGCTGCTCCGGCCAGGTCGGCGGGACGGCGAGAGGCCTGTTCATCGGCTACGTGACGGACAAGACCGAGGAGGAGGTCGTCGCCAAGGTCGGCAAGCCCGAAACCGTCGAAACCCAACCGAACACCCTGCGTTGGACCTACAAGAAGAAGACCTTCGATCCGGACAATCAGAGCCTGATCGATGAAGAGACGATCCTGATCTTCCAGAAGGATGCCAGCGGGAAGTTCAAGGTCGTGCAGGTGATTTTCGGCTAGACCACGAGGTGCTGCACCAGGTGGGCGAGGTCGCTGCGCCCGGTATCGCGAATCAGCCGGCGCGTCGCTTTCGGGTCGAAGCGCAGCAGGTGCATGACGACCTGCTCGAACCGCTCCGTATTGCCCGTCGTGTGGAGCGCCATCCCTAGCTGGTACCAGGCATGCTGGTTCATAGGTTGCAGCGTCGCCGCCTGCTCCAGCGCCTCGGCGGCTTCGCGGTGCTGCCCGAGCTGGGCGTGGGCGAGGCCAAGGCCGTACCAGGCGCGGTCGATCTTGGGATTGAGGCGCGTGGCTTCGCGAAATTCCTGGATCGCGCGCTCGTATTGCCGGCGCTTGTCGTGCGTGTAACCGAGGTTGAAATGGGCGACCGCGTTGCCGGGGTCAGCGCGCAGCACCGCCTGGAAGTAGGGTTGCGCCTCGGCGAAGCGCTCCTGCGACGCCAGCAGGTAGGCGATGCGATTCGTGGGCCTCAGGAAGCCGGGCGCAGCCTGCACCGCCGCCGTGTACGCGGCAATGGCCTCGTGCTTGAAACCGAACAGTTCGAGCACGCGGCCGCGAAGATAATATCGCCAATGGTCCATCGATCGATCCTGTGTACGAGATTATCGTAATTCTGAAGGCGCTGACCGAGGTGGCAGGTGTTGCTTTCCTCGGGCAGGGCGTGCTCTGGGTGATCGCCGGCGCCAAGCGCGACCAGAACATGGTCTATAACCTGTTCAAGACCATCACCTCGCCGGTGATGCGGCTCACGCGCGCCATCACGCCGCGCATCATCATCGACGCACACATCGGGTTGGTGGCCTTCTTCCTATTGATGGTGATCTGGATGGTGCTAACGGCGTTCAAGATCAAGATCGTCTTGGAGAATGCGCCGGCGGCTTAATAAGGCACCATTCGTTGTTGCACTTGCGGCAGCGAACCTGCGACGGCGAGATCAGCCGGAAGCGGGCGTAAGCGCCGCAGGCGCCGCAGGTCGCGTGCTCGCCGAGCAGTTCGGCCTCCGTCAGGATCTTCTGGTAGCGCACAAGGCCGTAGACGCAAATTGCTGCTGCGCCCGCGATGACGGTGACGTAAAGGAGCAGGCGCCCGAACGAGCCCCGGAAACTCAGTTCCTCAGCGCAGGCTGCAATCGCGACAATGCATATGAACGCGCTGATGAACCAGGCGTGTCCCTCGATAAGGCGGCGTTCGTACCAGCGGGCAAAACCGAGGCGGCCGATGCTGTCGGCGGGTTCCATACGGCGATAGTCGGAGCATCGGCGGTATATTTCAATGGCCGAGCGGCTTAAGGCGCACGCTTGGAAAGCGTGTAAGCGTTAATAGCGCTTCGTGGGTTCGAATCCCACTCTCTCCGCCACTCACTCCACGCGGGCGAACTTCCCCTTCTGGATCATCCAGGAGAGCACGCCGAACACGGCCGTGACGAGCGCGAGAAAGGTCCAGAACCACGCGTAGCCGAGGGAAGCCTCGCGCTCCACGGCGTCGGTCACCGAAGTCGCGCCCGAAAAGCCGCTGAGGGCTACGCCGAGGCACACCAGGCCGAACGCGGCGCAAAGCCAGACGGCGAGCTGGGCGCTGATCTTCATCGGGCCAGTGTACAAAAGAAAACGCCCGGCGGCTTTTCAGCCCCGGGCGCGTTAACCATCGCGTTTTGGCGCGATGGAGGAGGATCCGTCGCCTGCACATTAGCCTGCGGCGCATTCCAGGGCCTGACTGACGACTGACGGCAGCCTGACTCGCCATCGCGATGACATACAATGGGGGTGGCGGGCCTCCCCGCATTGCAGTCTGGTGAACCTGGTCAGGTCCGGAAGGAAGCAGCCACAGCCGGTCCCTGCAAGTGCCGGGGGTCAGGCTCGCCTCTCACCTTTCTCTACGCGATGAGCTATCAAGTACTTGCGCGCAAGTGGCGGCCGAAGGATTTCGGCAGCCTGGTCGGGCAGGAGCACGTGGTGCGCGCGCTGCGCCACGCGCTCGACGCTAAGCGCCTGCACCACGCCTATCTCTTTACCGGGACGCGCGGCGTCGGCAAGACCACGCTCGCGCGCATCCTAGCCAAGTGCCTCAACTGTGAAACGGGCGTGACCTCGCAGCCCTGCGGCAAGTGCTCCACCTGCGTCGAGATCGACGCCGGGCGCTTCGTTGACCTCCTCGAGGTGGACGCGGCGACCAATACCAAGGTGGACGAGATGCGCCAGCTCCTCGAGACCGCGCAGTACGCGCCGACCAAGGGGCGCTACAAGGTGTACGTGATCGACGAGGTGCATCAGCTCTCGGGACACGCGTTCAATGCGATGCTGAAGACGCTGGAGGAGCCGCCCGAGCACATGAAATTCGTGCTCGCCACCACCGACCCGCAGAAGATCCCGGTGACGGTGCTTTCCCGCTGCCTGCAGTTCAACCTGAAGCAGATGCCGCCGGCGGCGATCGTCGCGCACCTCGAGCACATCCTGCGCGAGGAGCAGGTGCCGGCCGAGCCCGAGGCGCTCGCGCTGCTCGCGCGCGCGGCGTCGGGCAGCATGCGCGATGCGCTGTCGCTGCTCGACCAGGCGATCGCGCACGGCGCCGGACGCCTCACGGCGCGCAGCGCCGCCGACATGCTGGGCGCGATCGATCGCGCCTTCCTGCTGGACTTGGTCGCGGCCCTCGGCAGCGGCGAGGCGGCCGCGGCGGTGAAGATCGCCGACGACATGCAGGCGCGCAGCCTGTCGTTCGACGCCGCGCTCGGCGATCTCGCCGCGCTGCTGCTGAAGCTCGCGCTCGCGCAGACGCTGCCGGCGACGCTCGCGGAGGATCCGGAGCGCGCGCGTCTCGCGGAGCTTGCCGCGGCCATCGACGCCGAGTCGCTGCAGCTCTACTACCAGATCGCGCTGCAGGGTCGCGAAGACCTGCCGCTTGCGCCCGACGAGCACGGCGGCTTCGTGATGACGCTGCTGCGCATGCTCGCCTTCCGCCCCGAAGGCGCCGGCGAGCGGAGCGAGCCGCCGGCTGCGGCGAAGCGCCCGTCGCCGAAGTCGGAGGCGCCCAAGGCGGCGGGCTGGCCCGAGCTCGTGCAACAGCTCCCGGTTGCCGGCGCCGCGCGCGAGCTCGCGCGCAACGCGGAGCTGCAGCGGCGCGAAGGCAATGCATTCGATCTGGTGGTGCCGAAGGCGAAGGCCTACCTCGCCGAGCGCGGCTACGGCGAAAAGCTGAAGGGCGCGCTCGAGCAGCACCTCGGTGCCGCGGTCACGGTCAAGGTGAGCGTGGGCGAGATCGCCGGCACGAGCACGGCCGCCCTCGAGGCGGGTGAGCGCGATGCGCGCCGCGCCGCGGCGGCGCAATCGGTTCAGTCCGACGGTTTCGTCAAGGACCTGGTCAACCTGTTCGACGCCAAGGTCGTCGACTCGACTATCAAGGAAGAGCGCAAATGAAAGGCAACATCGGGCAGCTGATGAAGCAGGCGCAGATGATGCAGGAGAACATGCGCCGCATGCAGGAGAGCCTTGCCGCGCTCGAAGTCGAGGGCCAGTCGGGCGCGGGCCTGGTGAAAGTGCAGATCACCTGCAAGTACGAGGTCAAGCGCGTCAGCATCGATCCCTCGCTCGTCGGCGACGATCGCGAAATGCTCGAAGACCTGGTGGCCGCCGCCTTCAACGACGCCGCGCGGAAGGTTGAAGCGACGATCGCCGACAAGATGAGCGGCATGACCGCGGGGCTCGGGCTGCCAGCCGGGTTCAAGCTGCCGTTTTGAACAGGAACGCGGTTCCTTCGGCGAAGGG
>VBCP01000490.1 GCA_005888925.1 Betaproteobacteria bacterium
TTTTTACCATCGATCGAAAGCTCGTTCGGTCCGCTGAAGGCGGCCGTGCCCTGAATCACGGTGACCTTGCGCATCTTGGCCATCGCCGCGAGGCCGCCGGTCAGCTTGCTGACCACCTTGCTCTTGAAGCCGCGCAACTTCGCGAGGTCGAGCTTCGGCTCGCCGAAGGCGATGCCGTGATCCGATAGCGCCCGCGCGGCGTCCATCACCGCCGCGGTATGCAGCAGAGCCTTGGAAGGAATGCAGCCGACATTGAGGCATACGCCGCCGAGCGTCGGGTAGCGCTCGACCAGCACCGTGCGCAGTCCGAGGTCCGCCGCCCGGAACGCCGCCGAGTAGCCGCCGGGGCCAGCGCCGATCACGACCACATCGCAGTCGACATCACCCTTCACCGCCGGCGCCGCGGGCGCAGACGGTTCCGGAGTCGCACGCGGCGGCGCCTTCGGCGCCTCTTTTTCAGCGGGCTGCTGCGCCCCGCTCGCTTCCAGCACGAGGATCGGCGAGCCCTGCGAGACCTTGTCGCCAACTTTTATTCGCACTTCCTTCACCACGCCGGCGCCCGGCGAGGGAATTTCCATCGTCGCCTTGTCGGACTCCAGCGTGACGAGCGACTGCTCCTTCGCGACCGCGTCGCCCGGCTTGACCAGGATTTCGATGACCTCGACGTTCTTGAAGTCCCCGATGTCGGGGACCTTCACCTCGACCGTCACGATGAGATGCGTGCCATCTACAGGATCAGCTTGCGGATGTCGGAAAGCACCGAGACGAGGTAGCTGGTGAAGCGAGCCGCGGTAGCGCCGTCGATGACGCGATGGTCGTAGGACAGCGATAGCGGCAGGATTAACCGCGCTTTGAATAGATCTTCACCATTGTCTTTCTTTCCGGAATAGACCGGTCTCAAACCGGAACGCGACACGCCGAGGATCGCCACCTCGGGTGCATTGATGATCGGGGTGAAGTAGGTGCCGCCGAGGCCGCCGAGGCTGGAGATGGAGAAGGTGCCGCCCTGCAGGTCGCCCGGTTTGAGCTTCTGGTCGCGCGCCAGCTTGGAGATCTCGGCGAGCTCGTGCGCGAGATCGAACACGCCCTTGCGGTCGGCATCGCGCACCACGGGGACCACCAGGCCGCCGGGCGTGTCGACCGCGACGCCGATGTTGAAGTATTTCTTGAGGGTGATGCTCTCGCCCGATTTGTCGAGCGAAGAGTTGAATTGCGGGAACTGCTTCAGCGCCGTGACGCAGGCCTTGATCATGAAGGCGAGCATCGTCAGCTTGAAGCCCTTCTTCTCGGTCTCGGCGGTCTGCGCCTTGCGGAAGGCCTCGAGGTCGGTGATGTCCGCCTCGTCGAACTGCGTGACGTGCGGAATCGAGATCCAGTTGCGATGCAGGTAAGGACCCGAGAGCTTCTGGATGCGCGAGAGCGGCTTCGACTCGGTCGGGCCGAACTTCGCGAAGTCGACCTCGGGCCACGCTGGAAGATTGAAGGGCAGCGCACCGCCGCCAGCCTTGGCCGCAGCCGGCGCCGGGCCGCGGGCGAGCGCGCCTTTCACGAACGCCTGCACATCTGTATGCAGGATGCGTCCCTTCGGACCGCTGCCCTGCACCTGCGTCAGATCGACGCCCAGCTCGCGGGCGAACTTGCGCACCGACGGGCTGGCGTGCGGCTTCGCCGCCGTCTCATCGCGCGGCTCGGGCGGTACCGGCCTTGGCGTCGGAGCCGCGGCAGCTTTCGGCGCCGGCGCGGAAGGCGCGGCCTTCGGTGCCTCCGCCCGGGTTTCGGTTCTGGGCTCGGCGCGCTGCTCGACGCCCTCGATCACCAAGATCGGCGAGCCTTGCGACACCTTGTCGCCGTTCTTTACCCTGATCTCCTTCACCACGCCGGCGGCGGGCGACGGGATTTCCATCGTCGCCTTGTCCGACTCGAGCGTGACGAGCGACTGCTCCTTCGCGATCTTGTCGCCGGGCTTGACCAGCACCTCGATCACTTCGACTTGCTTGAAGTCGCCGATGTCGGGCACGGCCACGGTCTGCACGCCGGCGCCGGAGCGCGCTGCCGCCTCCTGCTTTTTCGGCTCTTCTTTCTTCACATCGGCTTTCTTCGGCTCATCCTTCGCATCGAGCTCGAGGATCAGCGTGCCCTGCGACACCTTGTCGCCGGTCTTGACCTTCAGCTCCTTGACCACGCCGGCGGCGGGCGACGGGATCTCCATCGTCGCCTTGTCCGATTCCAGCGTGATGAGCGATTGCTCCTTCGACACGGCGTCGCCCGGCTTGACCAGCACCTCGATGACTTCGACCTCCTTGAAGTCGCCGATGTCGGGGACGACGACCTGGCTCATTGCTGACCTCTGCTGACCCCCTGACAAGGGGGTCGTGAGCCGAAGGCGAGCGGGGGGTTTAGCTGTTTGAAAAAAAGCGAACCCC
>VBCP01000491.1 GCA_005888925.1 Betaproteobacteria bacterium
CGCGCTTGGGTCCGCACGGCGGCTTGTTGGTGAAGACGCGCGCCGCTTCGAAGCGGTAGCGCGGCAGCTCATAGGTCACGGTCTGGAGCGCGCCGGTGTAGAAGGTGCTCGCGACGCCGTAAGAACCGTAGCCGCCGCCATCGATGAGCGTCTGCAGGTGCATGCCGGTGAGCTTGCCGTCCTTGGTGACGCCGGTGCGGAACTTCATCAGCACCGGATGGCGGCCGCGGTGCATGTAGAAGACTTCCTCGCGGTTGAGGCAGATCTTCACCGGCCGGCCGAGCAGCACCGCCGCCTTGGCCGCCACCATCTCGTGATTGCACACGTCGCACTTGCCGCCGAAGCCGCCGCCATTGGGCGTCGCGATGACGCGGATGTGCGAGGCCGGTATCTGCAGCACGCGCGCGAGGCAACGGTGCACGTAGTGCGGCACCTGCGTCGATGACCACAGCGTGAGCTTGCCGTCGGCGTCCATCGCGGCGACACAGGCGTGCTGCTCGATGGGCAGGTGCGTGTTGCCTTCGTAGAAAAACAGATCCTCGAAGACATGGTCGGACTGGGCAATGGCTGCGTCCACGTCACCACTCATTTTTCCGAATTCGAAGGCCTGCAGCCGATGGATATTGCCGTGCTCGCTGTACGCGTGAATGCGCGGTTCGGGCTTCGCCAGGGCCTCGAGCGGATCGCTGATCGTGTCGAGCGGTTGGTAGCGCACCTCGATGAGATCGAGCGCCTCGGTCGCGGTCTGCTCGTCCTTGGCGATCACCGCGGCGACCGGATCGCCGACGTAGCGCACGTGCTCAGGTGCGAGCGGATATTCGTCCTGGCTGATCGGCAGGATGCCGAAGGTGACCGGGAAGTCCTTGCCGGTGAGCACCAGATGCACGCCGGGATGGGCCTTTGCCTTCTCCACGTTTATTTCCTGGATCAATGCGTGCGCGTGCGGCGAACGCGCGAGCTTCAGGTGCAGCATGCGCGGCAGCACGACGTCGTCCGCAAAGCGCGTCTGGCCGGTGACCTTGGCGCGGCCGTCGACGCGCCGGCGCGGCTTACCGAGGACTTTCATCGCTCATCCTGCGGGCGCCTTCGGCGATCGCTTCCTCGATCTGCTGATAGCCGGTACAGCGGCAGAGATTGCCCGAGATTGCTTCCCTGATGCGCTCGCGCGAGGGGTGCGGCTCGTGCGCGAGCAGCGCCTTGGCGGTCATCAGGATCCCCGGCGTGCAGTAGCCGCACTGCGCGGCACCGAGGTCGGCGAACGCCGCCTGCAGCGGATGCAATTCCGCGCCGCGGGCGAGGCCTTCCACCGTATCGATGGAGCGGCCTTCGCATTCGAGCGCGAGCACGAGGCACGAGAGCTGCGGCTCGCCGTCGACCA
This sequence comes from Betaproteobacteria bacterium, assembly GCA_005888925.1. Lineage (GTDB taxonomy): Bacteria > Pseudomonadota > Gammaproteobacteria > Burkholderiales > SG8-39 > SCGC-AG-212-J23. Next base: position 1,379 of record VBCP01000491.1, read on the forward strand.
GCACCGCGCAGGCGCCGCATTCGCCGAGCTCGCAGCCGTGCTTCGTGCCGGTCAGGCCGAGGTCCTCGCGCAGCACCTCGAGCAGCGTCTTGTAAGGCGCGACCGAGGCCTCGACCGTCTCGCCGTTCACCATCAGTGCCAGATGCGAATGGCGCCGCATTTGTCCCATTTGTTTGGGTCCCAAACTAATTATCGCCACTCTACGCCTCACTTGATATTCCCGAAAGCCCGGGTCGCGCGCAGGGGCAGCCTGGACTTAGAATTCCCTCCCCCGTCCAAGGAGCCCCCCATGACCCTGCGTATTGGCGACACGGCACCGAACTTCCAGGCCGAAACCACCGAAGGCAAGATCGATTTCCACCAGTGGATCGGCGACAAGTGGGCGGTGCTGTTCTCGCACCCCAAGGATTTCACGCCGGTGTGCACCACCGAGCTCGGCACCATGGCGAAGATGAAGGGCGAGTTCGACCGGCGCAACGCGAAGGTCATCGGCCTGTCGGCCGACCCGGTCGAGGACCACAAGAAGTGGTCGAAGGACATCGAGGAGACGCAGGGCACCGCGCCCAACTACCCGATGATCGGCGACCCCGAGCTGAAAGTGGCCAAGCTCTACGACATGCTCCCCGCCGAGGCGGTGCCGGGCAAGCGCACGCCGGCGGACAACGCCACGGTGCGCACCGTGTTCGTCATCGGACCCGACAAGAAGATCAAGCTGATGCTCTTCTACCCGATGACCACCGGCCGTAATTTCGACGAGATTTTGCGCGCCCTCGATTCGATGCAGCTCACCGCCAAGCACAAGGTCGCGACGCCCGCCAACTGGAAGCAGGGCCAGGACGTGATCATTGCCGGCTCGGTGAACGACGAGGATGCGAAGAAGCTCTTCCCGAAGGGCTGGAAGGCCCCCAAGCCCTATTTGCGCATCACCGAGCAGCCGAAATAGGTTGTAACAATTCGTCACCCCTTGGGCGGCACCCTGCGGTTAACCTGCTGTCCAAGGAGACGGAGCTACGTATGAAAAAGCCGTCGAAACTGCTGATCGGCCTTGCGCTCGCCGCGGCCGGCGTCCTTGGCGCCGGCTCGGCCTTGGCCCAGCACCGCTTCCATGGTGGCCCGCGAGTATCGATCGGGTTCGGATTCGGCCCCTATTGGGGTCCAGGCTACTGGGGTCCAGGCTATTGGGGAGCTCCCTACTATCCGTATTACCCGGCGCCGATGTACTACCCGCCGGTCGTCGTCGCCGCCCCACCCGGTCCCACGCAATACGTCGAGCGCAGCGACCAGCCGCTGCAGTCCGGCTACTGGTACTACTGCGAGACCTCGCGCGGCTACTACCCGTACGTCAGGGACTGCGCGAGCGGCTGGAAAGCCGTGCCGCCCGCGCCGCCGCCCGCGCAATGAGGCTCTTTCTGACATTGGCGGGAGTTGCAGTCATCGCCGGTTGCGCCACGCCGCCGCCCTCGGGCCCGAGTGTGATGGTGCTGCCGGGCTCCGGCAAGAGTTTCGACGAGTTCCGCTTCGACGATAACGACTGCCGCCAGTTTGCGTCCTCGCAGATCGGCGGCACGACCGCGGCCCAGGCGCAGACCGATAGCGCGGTGAAGAGCGCCGTGGTCGGCACTGCAATCGGCGCGGCGGCCGGCGGCCTGATGGGCGGCAATTCCGGTGCGGGCGTCGGTGCGGGCATCGGCCTCGCCGGTGGCGCGCTTGCCGGCACCGGCGCGTCGCAACAGTCCGGCTACTCGCTGCAGCAGCGCTACGATTTCGGCTACCAGCAGTGCATGTACGCCAAAGGCCACCAGATTCCGATGGCCGCCAATCGCTACGCGCCGCGCGCCGGCTACCAGCGCCAGGCCGCGCCACCGCCCCCGCCGCCTCCGGCCGGCACGCCGCCTCCTCCGCCGCCGCCGCCGGCTAAGCCTAGCTAAACCGCGGCATCACCTTCGCGGCGAGCAGTTCCAGCGTCCTGAAGGCTTCGGCGTCGCTCGAGCCGCCGAAGTTGATCTGCATCGAAGGCTCGATGTCTCCCGCGAACGCCTCGCGGCAGCGGCGCACCTGCTCGACGACATCGTCGTGCGTGCCGACGAAAGCGCCGCCCTGCTCGATGATCTTCTCCGGCGTGGTGGCGAGGATGCTCGCGACCATCTTGTCGTAGCCCGGATACTGGTCCGAGGACTTTCCCTGCCACGACTGCACGGCGTCGCCGAATGTCTCCAGGTAGCGCTTGCAGATGCGCCGGAAGCCATTCATCGCCTCCTCGCGCTTCTCGGCCACGTAGCCGAACTGCGCGACCTGCACCTGTTCGGCGCCGGCCCTGTGCCCCGACTGCGCCCATAGGCGCCGGTACAGCTTCACGAACTCCTGCAGCTGCCCGGGCTTGCCGGCGTAGGGCACGATCATCAGGTTGAAGCCGTTCTTCGCCGCGTAGACGAAGGACTCTTCGGTGGAGATCGCGGCGATCCACACCGGCGGGTGCGGCTTCTGCACCACGCGCGGCATGAGCCTGACGTCTTCCAGGTTCCAATACTTGCCGCGGATGTTGACGCGCTCCTCGGTCCACATCCTGAGGATCATGCCGATCGCTTCCTCGAAGCGCTCGCGCGACTCCGACATCGGCACGCCGTAGACCTCGAATTCCTTGGGCAGGAATGCGCGCCCGAAGCCGGCGTCCAGGCGCCCCCTGCTCATGTTGTCGAGCATCGCGAGCTCGCCGCCGAGATGCGCCGGATGGTGGAACGCAGGAATCACCGCGCCGGTGATGAGCCGGATCCGTTTAGTACGCGCCGCGACCGCGGAGAGGAACACGCAGGGATTCGGCGAATGGCCGCCGTAGTCGTAGAACGAATGCTCGACCGTCTTGATGCTCGAATAACCGAGCTCGTCGGCGCGCGCGGCAATGCGCAGGCACTGGTCGTAATAGTCCGCGGTGCTGCTGTCCTCGGGGCGGAACGAGGGAAAGAAGTTGATGCCGAATTTCATGGCTTCATTGTAGGCGCCGCGCACTTTCGAGCAGCGAGGCGCGCATGAGA
>VBCP01000492.1 GCA_005888925.1 Betaproteobacteria bacterium
CGCTCGCGGCGAGCGCCGCGATGAAAAACAGCATCCTGCTCATCACTCCTCCTGTTTTCAGCGGCCCTTGAAAACGGGCTTTCTCTTTTCCATGAAGGCTCGGCGGCCTTCGCGGTAGTCCTCGCTGTCGAAGCACTCCTTCACCCAGGCGCTGCAGGCCGCGGCGTCGTACTGGTTTGCCGAGACCTCGCGGATGATGCGTTTCGCCGCGCCCATCGTGAGCGGCGCGTTCGCCGTGATCATGTCGCAGTACTCGCGCGTCGCCTGTTCCAGCTCGGCCACCGGCACCACCTTGTGCACGAGGCCCATGTGCCTTGCCTCTTCGGCGCTGAACTGGCGCGCGGTGATCATGATCTCGAGCGCGGCGGCCTTGCCGACGATGTCGACCAGGTTCTTCATGGACGACGCCCGATAGCCCAGGCCCATCTTCGCCGCGGGGATGCCGAAGCGCGAGTCGTCGGCGGCGATGCGCAGGTCGCAGAGGTTGGCGATGTTGAGCCCGCCGCCGATGCAGTAGCCCCGGATCATCGCGATCACCGGCTTCTCGAAGGTCTTGAGCCGCGTCTGCGCCTTCTCCCCGACCTCGTCGTAGTGCGCCACCGTCTCGGCGGTCGAGCGCTGCTTTTCGAACTGCGAGATATCGGCGCCGGAGACGAAGGCCTTGTCGCCCGCACCCGTGAGCACCACGACGCGGATGGCGTCATCGGCGGCGAAGTCGCCGAGCACCTTCGGAATCGCTTCCCACATGTCGAGCGAGACGGCGTTGCGCCGCTCGGGATTGTTGAAGACGAGCCAGCCGATGGCCCCGTCCTTCTTCGCGATAATTTTTTCCGTCAGACGACCCCCTGGGTGCGCAGGCCGGCGATTTCCTTAGGCTCGTAGCCGAGCTCGCCCAGGATCTCGTCGGTGTGCTGGCCGATGTCCGGCGTCGCGGTCTTGATCTCGGCCGGCGTGCGCGAGAGCCTCGCCGCCTGGTTGAGGATCTTGAACCGCCCGAGCCGCGGGTGCTCGACCTGGACCGCGGCCTTGATGTGCTGCACCTGCGGGTCGGCGAATACCTCGTCCATCTTGTAGATCGGCCCGGTCGGCACGCCGATCTTGTTCAGCGCATCGATCCACTCGGCCGAGGTGCGCTTGGCGAGCGCCTGGTTCATCACCGCGTTGAGCGCGGCGCGGTTCTTCGCGCGCAGCTCGTTGCTCTTGAAGCGCGCGTCGGTCGCGAGCTCTTCGTGCCCGAAGAGCTTGCAGATGCGCGTCCACATGCCGTCGCCCGAGGCGGCGACGTTGATGTAGCCGTCGGCGGTCTTGTACGCCGAGGTCGGCATGCTGGTCGGGTGATCGTTGCCGACCTGGCCGGGCACCTCGCCCTTCATGGTGTAGCGCGCCGCCTGGAAATCGAGCAGCGCGATGCCGGCGTTCAGGAGCGAGCTCTGCACCCACTGGCCGCGGCCCGAATGCTCGCGCTCCAGGAGCGCCGTCATGATGCCCAACGCGGCGAAGAGGCCGCCCGCCACGTCCGCGATGGCGGCGCCGGTGCGCATCGGCCCCTGTCCGGGAGCGCCGGTGACCGACATCAGGCCGCTCATGCCTTGCGCGATCTGGTCGAAGCCGGGCCGGTCGCGGTAGGGCCCGTCCTGGCCGAAGCCCGAAATGCTGGCGAGGATGATGCGCGGGTTGATCTTGGCGAGCGATTCGTAGTCGATGCCGAGGCGATACTTCACGTCGGGGCGGTAGTTCTCCACCACCACGTCGGCGGTCTTGACCAGCCGCTCGAGCACCGCGCGCGACGCCGGCAGCTTGAGGTTGAGCGTCATCGCGCGCTTGTTGCGATGCAGGTTCTGCATGTCGGGGCCGTCGCGCGGCCCGCCCATGTTCTCGTTCGGATCGACGCCCGGCGGCGATTCGATCTTGATCACGTCGGCGCCGAAGTCGGCGAACTGCCGCACGCACGTGGGCCCCGCGCGCACCCGCGACAGGTCTAGAATGCGCAGGCGCGAAAGTGCGGAGGAGCCGGCAATGCGGGGCATGG
>VBCP01000493.1 GCA_005888925.1 Betaproteobacteria bacterium
CGCCCAGGCGCTCGCACTGCTCGCGCGCGTAGCGCGAGCCGATGATGTTGGCGTCGTCGGGGCCGCCGTTGACGGCGACGATCTTCTCGTTGCGCAGGACGAAGCTCATCGGATAGAAGCCGTCGTAGGCGCCGGACTTGTTCTTGTCGTTCACCCACACGCACACGCCCCAGCCGTACTGCTCGCCGCGCACCGGCGTGCCGCGGTTGTAGAGCTGCTGCGGGCCGGCGCGGAACTCGACGATCGCGTCCTTCGGGTCGGTGAGCCGCAGGTGCAGGTACGAGCGGATCTCGTCCTGGTAGTTCACCGGACGCGGACCGTAGTCCGCGGTCGCCATCTCTTCTTTCGTCACCTGCGTGTTGCACGCCGCCAGGGCGAAGAGCAGAGCAATGGGCAACAGGCGTTTCATCGGCATCCTCCTAGGCGTAATTGAGCAGCACACCGGCGGTTTCGCGCGGCAGCGAGACGTGAGGATAGTGGTGGGTCGGCAGCTCGTGGTAGCGCCACGCCGGATCGTTTCGCGCGCGCTCGGCGAACGGCGCGAAGCTCGTGGGCGAGTAGCCGGTGCAGAAGACGTAGACGCGCTCGCCGCGGTAGCGACCCTCGAGCGCGAGCGGCTGGGTGAAGGTCTTGATCGGCTGCGCGTTGCGCCGCCCCTCGAGCCACGCGAGCTCGGCCGGATCGGTCATGCCCTGCGCCTGCGGCGGCAGCGGCGGCACCTCGGAGGCGCCCGTCGGGAAATGGGCGCGCACTTCGGGGCGCACGAGATCGACGAGCGCCTGCCCCGCTTGCGGCACGAAGGCATCGAGGTAGACGAGCGTGCGGATGCGCTCGGGCGCTCGGTCGGCGACGCCCGTGACCACCATGCCGCCATAGCTGTGCCCGACGAGCACGAGCTCCTGCAAACGTTCGTACTGGAGGGTGCCCAGCACGTCGGCAATGTGCGTCGAGAGGTCGATGGCGGGCGAGGCGAGGTGCGCGCGCTCGCCGGTGCCGGTGAGCGAAGGGGCGAACACGTCGTGGCCGGCGGCGCGCAGCAGGGGCGCGAGACGCGCCCACATCCAGCTGCCGCCCCAGGCGCCGTGAACCAGTACGAAAGTCAGGACTTTTTCGTGGACTGGAAGACGCTCGACAGGTCGACGTCGGCGAGCTTCACCGAGGCCTTGTTGGTCGCCTCGATCTCGGCGAGCCGGCGCGGCGTCTCGTTGCTCGCCAGCTCGAAAGCATCGGCGAGCTTGAAGCAGAAGGCGGCGAGCGCCTTGGGATCGGGCTTCTTTTGCTCGGTGCCCGAGAGCGTGCCGTAGACCCGCGCGGAAAGATTGATGTAGATCTTCTCGGCGAGCTCGACGTAGGGATCTTTGGCCGGGGCCGCGGCCGCGGGCTTGCCGGCGGGCGGGCCTTCTTTCGCGGGGGCGCTCATGGCGCGAGTTTACCCCTAACTTCGGCCTCGTCCTCGGCGAGCGTGCGCTTGAGCTGATCGCGCAGCTCGTTCGACACGGTGATGTGGGCGTCCGGGGCACTCTTGTGCACGGCGTAGAGCTTCGCCTGCACCACGTGATCGTGCTCGGCGAACGCGCGAGCCGCGCGCTGGGCGCGTTCCGGATCCTGGGTCGACACGGCGAGCGCGGTCTCGCCGAGCTTGAGCGCAGAGAGCCAGGTCTCGCGCTCGACCATCTCGACGCCGAGGTCGCGCAGCTCGAACAGATGGCGCATGTCGTGGGCGCGGGCGATGAGGCGCAGGCGCGGGAAGTTCGCGCGCGCGATGCGCGCGAGCTGCGTGATGGACTCGCGCTCATCGAGCGCGATGATCAGGAGATCGGCGGTGTCGGCGCCGGCCGCGCGCAGGAGATCAAGGCGCGTGGCGTCGCCATAGAACACGCGGAAGCCGAACTGGCGCGATTGCTCGACGTGATCGGGATCGTCGTCGAGCACGGTCGGATGAAAGCCGCTCGCGTTGAGCAGGCGCGCCACCACCTGGCCGACGCGGCCGAGGCCCGCCACGATGACTTTGCCCGGCTCGGGCTGGTCCGGCGCGCGCTCCACCGGATCAACCACGCGCGGCGCAATGAAGCGGTCGTGCACCACGAGGAGGAACGGCGTGAGCAGCATCGACAGCGCTACCGCGAGCGTGATCGCCTGCGCGGTCGGCTCGGGAATCGCATCGTTCAGCGCCGCAAGGCCGAGGATGACGAAAGCGAATTCGCCGCCTTGCGCGACGAGCAGGATGAAGAGCGGCCGCTCGCTCGTGGGCAGGCGCGCCAGGTGGGCGATGAGCCACAGCACCAGGCTTTTGAGGATGAAGAGACCCACGATCAGGCCGACGACGATCCAGGGCCGCGCGAGCAGCACCGAGAAGTCGACGCTCATGCCCACCGAGATGAAGAACAGCCCGAGCAGCAGCCCTTTGAACGGATCGATCGCGGCTTCGATCTCGTGGCGGTATTCGGACTCGGCGAGCAGCACGCCAGCGAGGAATGCGCCGAGCGCCATCGACAGGCCTGCCTTCTCGAAGAGCAGCGCGATGCCGAGCACGAGGAGCAGGGCGAACGCGGTAAAAATTTCACGCAGCCGCGTGCGCGCGATATGGCGGAACACCGGCCGCGCGATGAAGTGGCCGAGCACCAGCGTGCCGACGACGACCGCGACGGCGAAGCCGATCCCCTGCCAGGAAAAACCGGACCAGCCGCTTGATTCGCCGAGCAGCGGCAGCGCCGCGAGCATCGGGATCACGGCGAGGTCCTGGAACAGCAGGATCGCGAAGGTCGCCTGCCCGCCCTGCGTGCCGAGCGCGCCGCGCTCGTTCAACGGCTGCAGCGCGAGCGCGGTGGAAGAAAGGGAGAGCGCCATGCCCGCGACGAGCGCGACGCGCATGTCGACGCGGAAGAGGAGCGCCACGCCCGCGATCATCACGATCGAGCCCACGACCTGCGAAAGCCCCAGCCCGATGAGCCGGGTGCGCATGCTCCACAAGCGATGCGGCTCGAGCTCCAGGCCGATGACGAAGAGCAGGAACACCACGCCGAGCTCGGCAAAGGCGCGGATCGCCTCCGGCTGCTCGATCAGCTTCAAGCCCCACGGACCGATGGCGATGCCGGCGAGGAGATACCCGGCGACCGAGCCGAGCCCGAGCTTGTGCGCCGCCATCACCGCGATCACCGCGGCTGCGAAATAGACCGCGACTTGCAGCAGTAAGGCGTTGCCATGCTCCATGCGCGAAGTAT
>VBCP01000494.1 GCA_005888925.1 Betaproteobacteria bacterium
GGTGCAGCGGCGCTGGCCCGAATGACCGCCGCGCTCGGGTTCGGCGGTCAGGAGATCGCGCCGGCGGAGCTCGAGCGCCGTGCTGCGTGCGCGGCCAGCGGCTTCGAGCGCCTGGGCATCGGTGAAGGCGAGGTCGTCGCGCTGATGCTGCGCAATTCCCCGGCGCTCATCGAGGCGATGCTGGCCTGCCGCCTGCTGTCCAGCTCATCGGGCGGCGCTTCGACGATGCCGGCGTGCTGCGCCTCGCGCGCCTGATCGAGCAGCTGCGGCCGGTGCAGCGGCGCTGGCCCGAATGACCGCCGCGCTCGGGTTCGGCGGTCAGGAGATCGCGCCGGCGGAGCTCGAGCGCCGTGCTGCGTGCGCGGCCAGCGGCTTCGAGCGCCTGGGCATCGGTGAAGGCGAGGTCGTCGCGCTGATGCTGCGCAATTCCCCGGCGCTCATCGAGGCGATGCTGGCCTGCCGCCTGCTCGGCGCCTACTACTGCCCGATCAACTGGCACTTCAAAGCGGACGAAGCCGGCTTCATCCTGCGTGACAGCGGCGCCAAGGCGCTCGCCGCGCACGCCGATCTCCTGCCGCAGATCGAGGCCGGCCTGCCGAGCGGCTTTCCGATCGTTACCGTCGAGCCAGGATGGTCGGCATGGCGCGATGCCCACGAGCCCTGGCGCGGCGCCCCGCGCACGCCGCGCGGCAACATGCCTTACACCTCGGGCACCACCGGCCGGCCGAAAGGCGTGCGGCGGATGCCGGCGACCGAGAAGGAGCGCACGCTGGCACTGGCGATATACCGGATGCTGCTCGGCCTCGAGCCCAGCATGCGCGCCTTCGTCTCGGCGCCGCTCTATCACAGCGCCCCGAACCTTTACGCGGTGCAGGCGGTGGTCAACGGGTCGCTGCTCTTGGTCGAGCCGCGTTTCGATGCGGAAGCCACGCTCGCACTGATCGAGCGCCACCGGCTGACGAACCTCTATCTCGTACCGACGATGTTCGTGCGGCTGCTGCGCCTGCCGGCTGAGGTGCGCCAGCGCTACGACATCTCCTCGGTGCGCTTCATCTCATCGACCGGCTCGCCCTGCGCGCCGGACGTGAAGCGCGCCATGATCGAGTGGTTTGGGCCGGTGATCACCGAGACCTATGCGTCGAGCGAGACCGGCCACATCAGCTTCATCGACTCGCGCGACTGGCTCGAGCGCCCGGGCTCGGTCGGCCGGCCGCTCGGCGAAGGCGTGGTGAAAATCATGGACGACAACGGGCGCGAGCTGCCGCCGGGAGAGATCGGCCTGATCTACTGCCGGCAGCCCGCGTACCCTGACTTCACCTATACCAATGATCCGGCGGCGCGCGCCGCGCTTGAGCGCGGCGGCCTGTGGAGCGTCGGCGACATGGGCTACCTCGACGCGGCGGGTTACTTGTATGTTGCCGACCGCAAAAGCGACATGGTGATCTCGGGCGGCGTCAACATCTATCCCGCGGAAATCGAGGCGACCCTGATGACGATGCCGGCGGTTGCCGATTGCGCCGTGTTCGGCATCCCGGACGCCGAGTTCGGCGAAGCGCTCGCCGCCGCGGTGCAGCTCCGTGATGGCCAGCGCGCCGACGCCGAGCAAATCCAGGCATTCCTGCGCAGCCGCATCGCCAACTACAAGGTGCCGCGCGTCGTCAGCTTCCATGAATCGCTGCCGCGCGAGGAGAGCGGCAAGATTTTTAAGCGCCTGCTGCGCGCGCCCTACTGGACCGGCGCCGGCCGGCGCATCTAGCGCGCCTCGAACTCGAGCTGCGAGCTGCGAAAGTCAATCCGCGGCGCGAGCTCATAGACATTGCGGTAGCCGTAGTTGTAGAGGGCGATGTAGGTCGAGAGATTCAGCGAGGCGCTCGCCAGCTTCGCCGGGAACGGGCCCTCGGCGTTCGCGAAGTTGTTGTTGCAATAGATCAGCACGCGCGTCCCGACATCGGGGATCGTCGCGCGCAGCGTTTCGATGGCGATGTCCGGAAAGCTCAGGTTGACCGCGCCCTTCACGTGCAGCTCGTCGTATTTCTCGCGGCTGCGCGCGTCCAGGATGATGCTGCCCGGCTCGCGGCTCATGCGGATGAACTCGGCTTCCGACACCCGCCGGGCGGCGCGATGCTCGGCGGCCTCGCCGGCGATGCGCAGGTAGCCCCGCATGTCGATCGCCGGGTTGTCCTGCGCCTGGGCGAGCGATGTGCTCAGGCACCCAGAGAGGAGAAGCGCTCGCAGCATGCGGGAAATCTAGCTGCGCGCGGCGTTGGCTGCTGTAACGCCCTGTATCAGGATGTGAGCGCGGCGCCGAGCCGCTCGCCGAGCTCGGCCAGCACGAGCGTCCCGGCGAGGAACAGCAGCGCGACGCCGATCGCGATCACGCCGCGCCTCCAGCCGCGCGAACAGATGAAATAGATCGGCAGCGCCAGCGCGGCGAGCACCAGTACGCCGGCGTTCATCAGCCTGCCGGCCCGATAGTTGCGCTCGGCCTTGTCGAGGTGAAACCACCAGAACAACACGACCAGCGACAGCAAGGTCTCCGCCATCCCGAAGCCGCTCAGCAGCTCGACCCGACCCGTGACCACGCGCTCGAGCGCCGGGCTGGCGAACGACAGCAGCGCCAGCACGATCAACGCCAGGTTTTTCGGACCAACGCTGCCGATTGCGATGCGTGCCATGCCCTGTTAACCTGCGTCGCGTCTTTTCGGACCGCGGAGATTCTCGCATGCGTCGCACGCTCGCCCTGCTCGCGCTGCTGCTTGTCTTTCCGGTCAACGCGCAAGACCAGGTGTTGCGCGTCGTGCCGCACTCCAATCTCAACATTCTCGATCCGATCTGGACCACGCAGTACATGGCGCGCAACCACGGCTACATGGTCTACGACACGCTGTTCGGCACCGACGAGAAAAACAAAATCCAGCCGCAGATGGTGGAGAAGTGGACCGAGAGCCCCGATCACCGCCTTTGGACGTTCACGCTGCGCCCAGGACTGGCGTTCCACGACGGCGCGCCGGTGACCGGCGAGGACGTGATCGCGTCGCTCGCGCGCTGGGGCAAGCGCGACGCGATGGGCCAGAAGCTGATGACCTTCGTCGAGCGCATGGATGCGCCGTCGCCGAACAGCTTCCGCATCTTCCTGCGCGAGGCCTGCGGCTTCGTGCTCGAGGCGCTCGGCAAGCCCTCGTCCAACGTGCCGTTCATCATGCCCAAGCGCGTCGCCGACACGCCGGCGGACAAGCAGATCGAGGATGCGACCGGCAGCGGGCCCTACATCTTCGCCAAGGACGAGTTCAAGCCCGGCGATCGCGCCGTGTACCGCAGGAACGCCAAGTACGTGCCGCGCAAGGAACCGCCGTCGGGCACCGCCGGCGGCAAGCAGGTCTACGTCGAGCGCGTGGAGTGGAACCTCGCGCTGCGCGACGCGCAGTCGCAGGTAAACGCGCTCCTCAACGGCGAGATCGATATCCTGGAGCAGCCGGCGTTCGAGAGTTATCCGCCGCTCAAGGCCGACAAGAGCGTGCAGGTGGTGAACTCCAATCCGCTCGGCTTCCAGTACATGTGCCGCTTCAACCACCTGCATCCGCCGTTCAACAACCAGAAAGTCCGCCAGGCGGCGCTCGCGGCGATGGCGCAGGAGCCGTTCCTGCGGGCGCAGGTCGGCGTGAAGGAGTTCTACCACTCGTGCCCGTCGATGTTCACCTGCAATACGCCGTACGGCAGCCCGAAGGGCAGCGACATCCAGTCCAAGTCCAACATGAAGAAGGCGCAGGAGCTGGTGAAGAGCTCGGGCTATGACGGCACGCCGGTCGTGCTGATGAAGCCGACCGACCTCGCCGCGATCCAGAAGCTGCCGGAAGTGGCGGCGCAGCTCTTGCGGCAGGCCGGATTCAAGGTGGACCTGCAGTCGATGGACTGGAACACGGTCGTGACGCGCCGCGCGAAGAAGGACCCGCCCTCCCAGGGCGGCTGGAACATGTTCTGTACCGCCTGGGTCGCGCCGGACATCTGGAACCCGATCGCCAATCCGGCGGTCGGCGCGCTCGGCGAGAAGTCCTGGTTCGGCTGGCCGGCGGACGATCAGCTCGAGAAGCTGCGCGACCAGTTCGCGCGCGCGACCGAAGAGCCGAAGAAAAAGGTGCTCGCCGAGCAGATCCAGGCGCGCGCCTTCGAGATCGGCACGCATGCGCCGCTCGGCGAATATGTGAATCCGCTCGCCGCGCGGCGCAACGTCACCGGCTTCGTCACCGGCCCGGGCAACCTCTACTGGAACATTAAGAAGAACTGATCCAGTTCATCGCCCGACGGCTCGCCGCGACGATCCCGGTCCTGCTGGTCGTCGCGGTGCTGGTGTTTCTTCTGCTGCGCCTGACGCCCGGCGATCCGGCGGCGATTATGGCGGGCGACGCCGCCACCACGGAGCAGATCGAGCGCATCCGCGCCGGGCTCGGCCTTGACCGGCCGATCGTGGTGCAGTTCGGCATCTGGCTCGGCAGAGTGCTCTCCGGCGATCTCGGCGAGTCGTTCTATTTCCGCATCAAGGTGACGACGCTTATCGCGCAACGCCTGGAGCCTACCTTTGCGCTCGCGGCGCTCACCATTTTCATCGCGGTGCTGGTGTCCATTCCGCTGGGGGTGATGGCCGCGTGGCGTCACGGCGGTTGGTTCGACCGCGCGCTGATGGGCTTCTCGGTGCTCGGCTTCTCGGTGCCGGTGTTCGTGCTCGCCTATCTCCTCATCTGGCTCGTGTCGCTGCAGCTCGGCTGGCTGCCGGTGCAAGGCTATGCGCGCCTGTGCCGTCAATCACGCTCTCGGTGATCTACATCGCGCTGATCGCGCGCGTCACGCGCGCCTCGGTGCTCGAAGCGCTCGGCGAGGACTACATCCGCACCGCGCGCGCCAAAGGCCTGCCCGAGATGCGCGTGCTAGTGCGCCACGCGCTCGCCAACGCGGCGGTGCCGATCGCCACGGTGATCGGCATCGGCATCGCCATCCTGATCGGCGGCGTAGTGGTCACGGAGTCGGTGTACGCGATCCCGGGCCTTGGGCGCCTCACGGTCGACGCGGTGCTGGCGCGCGACTTTCCGACGATCCAGGGGGTGATCCTGTTCTTCTCGTTCATCTACGTGGCGATCAACCTGTTGATCGATCTCTCCTACGTGTTCCTCGACCCGAGGATCCGCTATTGAAG
>VBCP01000495.1 GCA_005888925.1 Betaproteobacteria bacterium
GATCTCATCTGGCCCTACGTCGTCAACAACTACCTGCTCGGCGGGCGCCCGGCCGCGTTCGATCTCTTGTACTGGAACGCGGACAGCACCAACCTGCCGGGGCCGATGTACTGCTATTACCTGCGCAACACCTACCTTGAAAACAAGCTGCGCGTACCGAACGCCTTGACCAACTGCGGCGTCGCCATCGATCTCGGCCGGGTCAAGCTACCGATGTTCGGTCTCGCGACGCGCGAGGACCATATCGTGCCCTGGCGCTCGGCATATCGCACGCTGCAGCTTCTCGGCGGCGATGACAAGGAGTTCATCCTCGGCGCGAGCGGTCACATCGCGGGCGTGGTCAACCCCGCGTCGAAGAACCGCCGCAGCCACTGGGTCGGCGCAGCTTACTCCCACGATCCCGATGCCTGGCTTGAGGGCGCCACCGAGCACAAAGGCAGCTGGTGGCCGCGCTGGGCGAAATGGCTCGACGCGCACGGCGGCGGCAAGCGCAAGGCGCCGGCGCGAGCCGGCAACGCGAAGTACAAGCCGATCGAATCGGCTCCGGGCCGCTATGTGCGGCACCGCATAGTCCATTAAGGAGACCCCATGGAAGAGATCTACATCGTCGGCGCAGTGCGCACCCCGATCGGCAAGTTCGCCGGCAGCTTGGCGAAGACCCCGGCCGCCGAGCTCGGCGCGCTGGTGATCCGAGACGTCCTCAGGCGCGCCGGCCTGAAACCGGAGCAGGTCTCGGAAGTCATCATGGGCCAGGTGCTCACCGCCGGCATCGGACAGAACGGCGCGCGCCAGGCAGCGATCAAGGCAGGACTGCCGGACATGATTCCCGCGATGACCATCAACAAGGTGTGCGGGTCGGGCCTGAAGGCCGCGATGCTCGCCGCGCAGTCGATCGCGCACGGCGACGCCGACATCGTTGTCGCCGGCGGCCAGGAGTCGATGAGCCTCGCGCCGCACGCGCTGAACGGCTCGCGCGACGGCTTCCGCATGGGCGACGCCAAGCTCGTCGACACGATGATCGTCGACGGCCTGTGGGACGTCTACAACCAGTACCACATGGGCGTCACCGCCGAGAACGTCGCCAAGGAATATGCAGTGACACGCGACGAGCAGGACCAATTCGCCGTGGCGAGCCAGAACAAGACCGAGGCGGCGCAGAAGGCCGGCCGCTTTGCCGATGAAATCGTGACCGTCGAGGTGCCCTCGCGCAAAGGCCCGGTGATGTTCAAGGACGACGAATATCCGCGCCACGGCGCGACGCTCGACGCGATGAAGGGCCTCAAGCCCGCGTTCGACAAGAATGGCACCGTCACCGCCGGCAACGCCTCGGGCATCAATGACGGTGCCGCCGCCGTGGTGGTCGCATCGGCGCGCAAGGTGAAGGAGCTGGGGTTGAAGCCGCTCGCGCGCATCAAGGCGTTCGCCTCGGCCGGCGTCGATCCGAAATACATGGGCATGGGTCCGGTGCCGGCATCGAAGCGCACGCTCGCGCGCGCCGGCTGGGAGCCGAAGGATCTCGACCTGATGGAGATCAACGAGGCGTTTGCCTCGCAAGCCATCGCGGTGAACCGGCAGATGGGCTGGGACACCTCGAAGGTGAACGTGAACGGCGGCGCGATCGCGCTCGGCCATCCGATCGGCGCCTCCGGCTGCCGCATCCTGGTCACGCTGCTTCACGAGATGCAGAAGCGCGACGCCAAGCGGGGGCTGGCGTCGCTGTGTATCGGGGGCGGCATGGGCGTCGCCTTCGCCGTTGAACGCTAGAAAAGGAAAACAAATGGGAACTGAGGGCGATGTCATCGATCAACCGCTGCTCGAGCAGGAGACCTGGCGCGACAGTGCGCTGCCGGTCGTCAAGCGCATCGTGTTCGTCTCCGGCGGCATGGGCGGCATCGGCAGCGCGATCTGCCGGCGCCTGGGCCAGACCGGGCACACCGTGGTCGCCGGCTGTCTGCCGGGCTACGACAAGAAGGACGAATGGCTCGGCCGCATGCGCGCCGAAGGCTTCCGCGTGCACGCCGCCGAAGGCGACGTGTCGGAATTCGATTCGTGCTCCGAGATGTTCTACAACGTGCGCTCGGTGGTCGGGCCGATCGACATCCTGGTGAACAACGCCGGCATCACGCGCGACTCGGTGTTCAAGCGCATGACCGAGAAGGACTGGATGGAGGTGATCAACACCAACCTCAACAGCGTCTTCAACGTCACGCGCCAGGTGATCGACGGCATGGTCGAGCGCGGCTGGGGCCGCATCATCAACATCTCGTCGGTGAACGCGATCAAGGGCCAGTTCGGCCAGACCAACTACTCGGCGGCCAAGGCCGGGATGGCCGGCTTCTCCAAGGCGCTGGCGCAGGAAGTGGTGCGCAAGGGCGTGACGGTCAACACCGTGTCGCCGGGCTACGTCGAGACCGACATGGTGAAGGCGATCCGCGCCGAGATCCGCGAGCAGATCATCGCCTCGATCCCGATGGGACGCCTCGCGCAGCCGGAGGAGATCGCCGCAGTGGTGGCGTTCCTCGCCTCCGGCGAAGCCGGCTACATCACCGGCGCCAACATCTCCGTCAATGGCGGAATGCACATGATGTAGACTTTCCTCCCCGCAGGAGGAGGAGTCATGGCACAGCAACGCATCGCCGTCGTCACCGGCGGCATGGGCGGTCTCGGCGAGACGATCAGCACGAAGATGGCGGATGCGGGCTATCGCGTCGTCGTCACCTACTCGCCGTCGAACACCAAGTACAAGTCCTGGCTCGAGGAGATGAAGAGCCGCGACTACAGCTTCTCCGCTTTTCCGGTCGATGTCGTCGACTACGAATCCTGCTCGCGGCAGTGCGCGGCGATCCAGCGCGACGTCG